>MNEX01000244.1:16293-38702 GCA_001917905.1 Acidobacteria bacterium 13_1_40CM_65_14 | reverse complement strand
GGTGGACGCGGAAGCCGCGCGCGACGCAGCCGACGAGGCCGCCGCGTCCGAAACCGACCCGCGCCGCGCCGCGCGTCCGCAGCGCCGCCGCGAGCCCGCTCCGGCGTCCGCGTAGCCCTCAGAGACTTCCCTTTCAAGGCGCCGGTTCCTCGTAAGAAACGCCGGGACCGGCGCTTTGTTCGTACGGAGAACGAGCCATGGCGACGACCGCAATCACCGCAGACATGGTCAAGAAGCTCCGCGATCAGACGGGCGCGGGCATGATGGAGTGCAAGAACGCGCTCACCGAGGCGGACGGCAACCTCGAGAACGCGACGACGATTCTTCGCAAGCGCGGCCTCGCCAGCGTGGCCAAGAAAGCGGGACGCACGACCAGCGAGGGACTCATCGGCAACCGGCTGTCGGCCGACCGTTCGAGCGGCGTGCTCGTCGAGGTGAACTGCGAGTCCGACTTCGTCGCGCGGACGCCCGACTTCCAGCAGCTCATTCAGGACGTCCTCACCGAGATCGAAACGGCCGGCGACGCCGCCAACGACGCGTGGCTGAAGGATCCACAGGGTCCGGTGCTGAAGCGCGTCGCGCCGGTCATCGCCAAGCTGGGCGAGAACATGGCGATCCCGCGCTTCGTGCGCTACGCCGGCAAAGGTTACGTCGGCCAGTACATCCACATGGGCGGCAAGATTGGCGTGCAGGTGGAGTTCGGCGGCGTCACCGCCGAGATGGCAGGCCGCGAGGAGTTCCAGACCCTCGCGAAGGAAATCGCGATGCAGATCGCGGCCGCGAGCCCTGGCTACGTCTCGCGGGAGTCAGTACCGGCCGACGTCCTCGACAAGGAAAAGTCGATCTACCGCGCACAGATGGAGAATTCCGGCAAGCCGGCGAACGTGATCGACAAGATCGTCGAAGGCAAGCTCGGAAGCTTCTATCAGCAGGTCGTGCTGCCGGATCAGGCGTCGATCCGCGATCCGAAGATGACGGTCAAGGACGTGCTCGCCTCGGCGAACAAAGCGCTGGGCGGCTCGGTTACCGTCACGCGCTTTGCCCGCCTCAAAGTCGGCGAAGCCGCAAACTAGCCACCACAGAGGACACGGGGGACACGGAGAGAAACCGGTTTCCCCGTGTCCTCCGCGTCCTGCGTGGTGGAGAGTCCGCTATAATCGCTGTCCGTGGCCGACCCGCCCGTCCCCGCCTACAAACGCATCCTCCTCAAGCTCTCCGGCGAAGCCCTGATGGGCGGACAGAACTACGGCATCGATCCGGCCGTCGCGACGCAGATCGCGCGCGACATCGCCGAGATTCAGAGCATGGGGGTCGAGACCGCCATCGTGATCGGCGGTGGCAACATCTTCCGCGGCGTCGCCGCGAGCGCGCGCGGCATGGACCGCGCGACCGCGGACTACATGGGCATGCTGGCGACCGTCATCAACGCGCTCGCGCTGCAGGACGCGCTCGAGCAGCAGGGGGTGAACACGCGCGTCGTCACGGCCATTGAGATGCGCGCCGTCGCGGAGCCGTTCATCCGCCGCCGCGCGATTCGCCACCTGGAGAAAGGGCGCGTGGTCGTGTTCGGCGCCGGCACGGGCAATCCGTACTTCAGCACGGATACGGCTGCCGCGCTGCGCGCGATGGAAATCAAAGCGGACGTCATCCTGAAAGCGACGAAGGTCGACGGCATCTACGACGCCGACCCGATGGTCAAGCCGGGCGCGACGCGGTTCGACCGCATCTCCTATCTGCAGGTGCTCGAGCAGGGCCTCAAAGTGATGGACGCCACCGCCATCTCGCTCTGCATGGACAACCGCCTGCCGATCGTCGTTTTCAACCTGCGAACCCCGGGGAACATCAAGCGCGCGATCTCGGGCGAGCCCATCGGCTCGCTCGTGACAGCGTAGCCGTTCTGGAGTCGCCTGATGGATGTGAACGATCTCAAAGGTCTGTTCGGTGAAGTCAACAAGCGGATGAGCGTCGCGCTCGAACACGTGCGCCACGAGCTCGCCGGCGTCCGGACCGGACGCGCGTCGGTGACGATTCTCGATCCGGTCCACGTCGACGCCTACGGCTCGAAGATGCCCCTCAATCAACTCGCGAGCCTGTCGGTCCCCGAGCCGGCGTTGATCATCGCGCAGCCGTTCGATCCCTCGCAGCTCGGCACCATCGAAAAAGCGATTCGCGCCTCCGACCTCGGGCTGAATCCGGCGAACGACGGGAAGGTGATTCGCATTCCCATCCCCGCGCTCACCGACGAGCGGCGCAAGGAGCTCTCGCGCCACGTGCACAAGATGGCCGAAGAGGGCCGCAACAGCGTCCGCGCCGTCCGTCGCGAGGCGAACGAGCGGCTGAAAAAGCTGCTCAAGGATCACAAGATCTCCGAAGACGACGAGCGTAAGGGTCTCGACGACGTTCAGAAGTTCACCGACAACCACATCAAGCAAATCGACGAGCTGCAGAAGAAGAAGGACACGGAACTTCTCGGTAAGTAGGAAGTCTGAAGTCTGAAGTCTGACGGTCAGGCTTCCGCCTTCGTACTTCAGACTTCGTACTTCGGACTTCAGACTTCGTACTTCAGACTTCAGACTTCGTACTTCAGACTTCCTATGTCCCTGTTCACGCATCTTGAATGTTCTGTTCCGTGCGGCGCTCCGGCTCTCGATCCGCACGAGCGTCATTTTCTCTGCCGGTGCGGCGCTCCCCTGCTGGCTCGCTACGATCTCGAGAAGGCGCGCGCGTGGTCGCGTGAGAGTCTGAAAGGCCGCGAGCCGAGCATGTGGCGCTACCGTGAGCTGATGCCGCTCTTCGACGGCGAACAGCCGGTGACGCTCGGCGAGGGATTCACGCCGCTGGTTCACGCACGATCGCTTGGCGCGTCGCTCGGCCTCGATCGGCTCTACATCAAGGACGAGTCGCTCAATCCGACCAATTCATTCAAGGCGCGCGGTCAGTCCGCAGCGATCACGCGGGCGACGTATCTCGGCGCCAAGACGATCGCGCTGCCGACGGCTGGCAATGCCGGCAACGCGGCCGCCGCGTATTCCGCCGCTGCAGGCCTCGCGTGCGAGGTGTTCATTCCCAAGGACGCCAAGCGCCCGTTCGTCGACGAATGCCGGCTGTACGGCGCGACCGTGACGCTCGTCGACGGCCTCATCACCGACGCCGGCCGGATGGCGGCGGAAAAAGGAGGACCGCTCGGCTGGTACGACGTGTCGACGTTGAAGGAGCCGTATCGCATCGAAGGCAAGAAGACGATGGGGTACGAGCTTGCCGAGCAGATGAACTGGCGGTGGCCCGACTGGATCATCTATCCCACTGGCGGCGGCACCGGCATGGTCGGCATGTGGAAGGCGTTCGAGGAGCTCGAACGCATCGGCTGGGTCACGCCGCACAAACGTCCGCGCATGGTGTCGGTGCAGGCTGAGAACTGTGCGCCGATTGTCCGCGCGTTTCAGCAAGGGACCGAAAAAGCCCAGCCGTGGGAAGACGCGACGACGATTGCTGACGGGCTCCGCGTGCCGCGCGCGATCGGCGATTTTCTGATTCTACGGGCCGTCCGCGAGAGCGGCGGCACGGCGCTCGCCGTCCCGGACGCGGCGATGGTCAGCGGCATGCTGGCAATCGGGAAGCACGAAGGCGTCAGCGCGGCACCCGAGGGCGGCGCCGCGCTCGTGGCCATTCAGCGTCTTGTCGGGGATGGTTCGATCAAGGCCACCGACTCGGTCGTGCTCTTCAATACCGGCGGCGCGCTGAAGTACCTGGACGTTCTGTCATAGCTTTTGCACGCCCATCAGCGGAGGTGATCCGATGATTATGGTGCTGGGCTGGATGGTCTTCGGCCTGATAGTCGGCGTAATCGCCAAGGTGCTCATGCCAGGACGCGATCCCGGCGGGTTCCTCGTGACGATGGCGATCGGCATTGCGGGGGCGCTGACCGGCGGATTCATCGGGCGGGCGCTCGGCTGGTACGGACCGAACGACGGCGCCGGCTTCTTCATGTCGCTCGTCGGCGCGATTCTGTTGTTGTGGTTGTACCGCGTGGTGTTCGTGAGGCGTTCGGTCTAATCGCCAAACGTCACGCCGAGCGCTTTCGCGGTCAGCAGCAGATCGTAATCCATCGGCACGGTCTTCGTCTTCCCGACCACCTCGTCGAGCCGGCGCGCGACGATGGCCGGCGGCTCGAAGGCGACCATCGTGCCGAACTCTCCCCGCTTCACGAGCTCGACGGCCTTGCCGCCGAAGCGCGTCGCGAGCGCGCGATCGAAGCTCGTCGGCGGCCCGCCGCGCTGCAAGTGACCGAGCACGACGGATCGCGTTTCCTTGCCCGTCTGATCAGCCAGCGCCGCACACACCTGAGCGCCGATGCCGCCCAGGCGCTCGACGTGCGCGCCGTGCGCGGCCTGGAGGAGCGAGATTTCGCCGCCCTTGGGAAATGCGCCTTCCGCGACCACGACGATGCTGAACTTGGCGCCCCACCTGTCGCGAGCCATCAGCCGCTCGCACACGACGCCGATGTCGAACGGGATTTCCGGAATCAGAATCGCGTCTGCCCCGCCGGCCACGCCGGCGTACAACGCAATCCAACCCGCGTAGCGCCCCATGACTTCGACGACCATGATGCGGTGATGCGCTTCCGCCGTCACGTGGAGCCGATCGATCGCGTCGGTGGCGAAGTCCACCGCGGTATCGAAGCCAAAACAGTTCGTCGTGCCCATGATGTCGTTGTCGATCGTCTTCGGCACGCCGACGATGGGGATGCCACGGTCAAAAAACTGATGAGCGATGGCCAGCGTGCCGTCGCCGCCGATGACGATGAGCGCGCCGAGTCCCATTTTGTGAAACATCTCGACGCAGCGATCGGAGTAGTCGTGGACCCCGTCGGACGTGGCGATGGGATACTCGAACGGATTGCCGCGGTTGGTCGTGCCGAGAATCGTCCCGCCGAGTCGCAGGATGCCGGTCACGTCGCGCGGCGTCAGCACGCGCGAGCGTCCCGGCTCGATGAGACCGTCGAAGCTGTCTTCGAGACCGACGCACTCGATGCCGCTGTTCGACGCGGCTTTCACGACGGCGCGAATGACGGCGTTGAGGCCGGGCGCATCGCCGCCGCCGGTCAGTACGCCGATCCGTTTGATTTCGGGCATCTGCGATGGAGTGTAGCAGGAACGATGCGTGGTACAATTCCGGTTCGGTCGTGGGCGGCTAGCTCAGTTGGGAGAGCGCCGCGTTCGCAACGCGGAGGTCGGGAGTTCGAGCCTCCTGCCGTCCACCAACCTTCGCTCACGATCGCAGGCGAAGGTTGCCCGCCATAGCCGCAAAGCGGCGACGGCGGGCCTCACGCTCCTGTCGTGAGCTTCGGTTCGCAAGCCAACGTCCCTCATCAACAGACAGCTTCAGCTGCCTCTTTTGTTGTACGGCGTCCTCGTCTGAATTCTATGGACAATTGATCTAGAATCCGCGCAGATGGCTGCCGCCGCTGCGCGCGCCTATGTTCCGCCGCCCGACGATGATCCATCGCCGGGCGGGACGATGGCGTTCCTGGAGCACCTCGACGAGCTCCGGAAGCGAATCATCCGATCGCTCATCGCCATTGCCGTCGCCGCGGCGGTATCGTTCCTCTTCATCAACCGCATCTTCACCTTTCTCATGGAGCCGACGCGGCGCGTCCTGCCTGCGGGCAGCACGTTGATTTACACCGACCCAAGCGCCGTGTTCGCGCTCGAGATGCAGCTGACGGTCATCGTCGGGACGGTCCTCGCGTCGCCGTACGTGATGTTTCAGCTGTGGCGTTTCATCGCCCCTGCGCTGTACGCGAAAGAGAAGCGCTTCGCGATTCCGTTCGTCGTGCTGTCGTCGGTGGGCCTCGTGGCGGGCGCGGCCTTCAATCACTACGTCCTGTTTTCAGCCGCGATGGCGTTCTTCGCGAGCTTCAACCAGCCGGAGCTCAAATTCCTGCCGAGTGTGGACTACGTGTTCTCGCTGTATACGAAGATGTTGATCGCCATGGCGTTGACGTTTCAGATGCCGACGATCGTGTTCTTCCTGGCGCGGATGCGAATGGTGACCGCACGGTGGCTCGCGAGAAACATCAAGTACGCGATTCTCCTGATCTTCATTGTCGCCGCGGTGCTCACGCCGAGCACGGATCCGTTCAACCAGACGCTGTTTGCCGCCCCGATGATCGTGCTCTACCTGCTCAGCATCGTCATCGCCTGGCTCGCCGCGCCGCGCGCTCGTCAATAAGCCTGCAGCAGTCGCCGGAGCTTACGTTCGACAGAATCGTCTGCCGCTCCGCGGGTTTCGGCGATCGCCTCGATCCCCAGCGGCTCGCTCGAGCCATCGTCGCGAACCGCCACCGCCGTCGCCTTCCAGCCGTTGCCGTGCGGCTCCGACAGGATCCAGTACCGTCGCCCTTTGAGCTCGAGCTGCTTCGCCATACAAATCGCGTGCGCATCTTCTTACATAAATGTGCGCGATGCCAGCGCGCGTGTTCAAGCGTGGAACACGACGCGATACGGCCTCATGCGAGGTTGAAACGAAGGATTTTGCTAAAAACCCGAAGGTTTTCGCGGGTCTATCCGTTGACTATGAAGGATTCGCGCGGTGACGAAACTGTGCGGCATTCCTCTTGCCCTAGGGTAGCCAACCAATACTTGACCGAAGGCACGAGGATCGCCATGTGGAACTGGTTCAATTGCTACCTGTCGGGCCGTCACGATTACAGTGCCTGGTGTGAACCGGGTGCCATCTTCCTGCGCTGCGTTCACTGCGGACGCCGATCGTCGGGTTGGGACGTCAACGCCACAGCCCACGTGCACCCGCAGCCGTCGGCGAGGGGCGTGACCGTGCCGGCGAAGACGCGCGTCATGCCGTTCGATCGCGCCGCCGCTCGCTGACACGGCGACGCTGTGCGAGTTACGCCTGAGCGCGACGGCGCGAAGGCGTCGCGCGCGGGGTGGGAACCCGCGCCAGTAAAGTTGACAGTCCGCGCGCGGCGCACTCACAATACGCCGTGCCCGTTCCGCGCATCTCAAAAGAAGATCTGAAGCAGCGTCTCGACAGCGGCGCGCAGCCGATCATCGTCGACGCGCGACTCAAGTATCCCTACGAACACAGCACCGTCAAGCTGCCCGGCGCCATCCGGTATGGCGCCGGCGGCGCGAGCGCCGCACCGTTCCCCCGCGACCGCGACATCGTCGTCTATGATTCGGATCCGTACGAGCTCGCGAGCTCGCATGTTGCGGCCGAGCTGATCCGTCAAGGGTATCGCGCTGTTGCGCTCAAAGGCGGCATCGCCGACTGGGTCGCCGCCAACCTCCCCATCGAAACGAAAGAGGCGCCAAAGCAGGCCCCACCCGAACCCGGGGCATTGAAAGGCTAAGGTTCGATTCCCGCCACTTCTCGCGAACCGTCCGCATCCCTCTCGCGCACGTTGCAGCAACTTGCCGCCCTGGCGTTCATTCGCGGCGACGTGGCCGAGGAAACGCTGCTCAAGCGCGCCGCGGAGTTGGTGCGGACCCAGCGCATCCAGTCGGACGCCGATCTCGAGCCGCTCTTCCACGCGCCGCCAGCCGGCAGCGATCCCGACGTCCTGAAGCGGCTGCGCCAGATGTACGAAGCGGGCGGTTGGGTGCTGCTCGAGTCGATGCTGGCCGACGTCCCCGCGGACCTGCGCTGGCTGATCGAGTCGGGCGCCATCACGATCGAACAGATTGCCGCCGCGCATCGCGCACTCGACGTCACGTCGGCCGCCGACATCGCCGCGAGCATTCGTGAGCAGATGCTTCGCCGCGTGGCCGGCATCGGCGAGCCGGTCGAAGCCGCCGTCGCGGCGGCACTGCCGGGCATCCGAGCGGCCATCCCGCGAATTCCGCTCGGCCGCGCTGCGGCCATCGCCGAACCGCTGCTTGCCCACCTGCGCGCGTTGCCCGGCGTCGCATGGGCAGAACCTGTCGGATCGCTCCGGCGCGGACAGGACATGGTCGGCGACATCGAGCTCGTCGCGTCGCTCGCCGACCCGACAGATGCAATCGAACAGATTCTCGCGTTGCCGGACGCGTCCCATCCTCTGCACCGCAGTGCGCGTCGCGTCTATATGCTGATGGAGCGCGTGCAGGTCGGCCTGCGATTTCCCGAGCCGTCCAATGCGGGTGCGGCGCTCCTCTACCTGACGGGATCGGCGGCTCACTTCGCCGCGCTGCAAACGCACGCCGACAGCGCGGGATTCCGGCTGACGCCGACCGGTCTGCACACGCGCGACGGCGTCCTGCGCGAGGCGGCGGTCGAAGACGACATCTACCGGGCACTCGGGCTTCCCACGATCCCACCCGAAATCCGTGATGGAGATGACGAGATCGCGATCGCCAGCCGCGGAGAATTGCCGGCGCTCGTCACGCGACGCGATATCCGCGGCGACCTGCACATGCACTCGACGTGGAGTGATGGCCGCGATTCGATCGACGCGATGGTCGCGGCGTGCCGTGCGCTCGGCTACGAATACATGGCGATCACCGATCACTCGCCGACGTCGGCCGCCACGCGGAACCTGACCATCGACGGCGTCAAGCGGCAGGCCGACGAAATCGAAGGGCTGCGCGCGCGCTATCCCGAGATCGCGATTCTCCAGGGCTGCGAAGTGGACATCCTGCCCGACGGCCGCCTCGACTTCCCCGATCGCGTGCTCGAGCTCTTCGACATCGTACTGGCGTCGCTGCACGAGCCCGCCGGTCAGGGCTCCGACCAGCTGATGAAGCGGTACGTGACCGCGATGCGGCATCCGCTGGTCACGTTGATTACGCACCCGACCAATCGCCTCGTGCCGCACCGCGCCGGATACGACCTCGATTACGATCGCCTCTTCGAAGCCGCCGTCGAGACCCGCACGGTCGTCGAAATCGACGGCTCCCCTTCGCATCTCGATCTGGATGGCGCGTTGGCGCGGCGCGCCATCGCGGCTGGTGCGGAGGTCGCAATCGACAGCGACTGCCACCGCGCGGAGATGCTCGATCGCCAGATGCAGCTCGGCATCCTGACTGCGCGGCGTGGCTGGGTCGAGCCGCGGCACGTGGTCAACACGCGATCCCTCGCCGATGTTCGTGCAGCCATCGCCCGCAAGCGCGCCGGACGCTGACCGCGCGACCGGTGTTGGGCGGCGCGCCATGCTGCCCGCGCTGTCGGTCGGACTCGCGGCCTTCGCGCTCTATCACGCCACGCTGCTCCCAGGCTTCGACTTCGGCGACACAGGCCATCTGCAGACGGCCGTCGGCTCTCCTCTCATCACGCCACGCGCCGGCTACCCGCTGTATTTCGCGATTGGAAACCTCTTCGTGCATATCACCGGCGTCGAACCGGCGCGGGCGCTGAATCTCGCGTCGGCAGTCGAGGCCGCCATTGCGTGCGCGCTCCTCGTCCTGGTCGGCGCCGAGCTCTCGGGATCGGTCTTCGCCGGCGCCGCGGGAGCCTTGTTGTTTACCGCGTCGTACACGTTTTGGAGCCAGGCGATCATCGCCGAGGTGTACGCGCTTCACCTGCTGTTCGTCGCATTGACGATGCTGTTGCTGTTGCGGTGGGCGGCGCGGCCGACGCTCGGCCGGCTGGCGCTGTTCTTCGCGGTGTACGCGTTGGGCTTCGGCAATCATCTCTCGATGATTCTGCTGGCGCCCGCGTTCAGCGTGTTTCTGATGACGGCGCCGCCCGGCGGATGGCGGTCGATGCTCGAGCCTCGCGTCATCGTGCTGGCGCTCGCGTGCGCGTGCGCCGGCGCGCTCCAGTACGCGGCGACGATGCACACGCTCTGGCTGCTGCCGCAGCCGCCCGCGAGCATCGTCGACGGCCTGCAACACTTCTGGTTCGACATCACGAAATCGGACTGGCGCGAGACGATGGTCATGGGCGTGCCGCGGGTGATGCTCGGCGATCACCTCGCGATGTACTGGTTCGATCTGCGGCAGCAATTCGGAGTCGTTGGACCCGCACTCGCGGTCGCCGGACTCGCGTACCTCGCGATCACAAATCGGCCGCGCACCGTACTGATGCTCCTGCTGTACGCGGTCAACCTCGTCTTCGCGTACAGCTACAACGTCGGCGACGCGCACGTGTTTTACCTGCCGTCGCACGTCATCGTCGCGCTGCTGGCGGGATGCGGCCTCGCGCTGGCTGGACGGCTCACGGCGCGTGCGACGCCCGCCGCCGCCGTGCTGCTCGCCGCCTACGCCATCAGCCGCGCGTATCACGACTTTCCCGCGCTCGATCGCAGCCGCGACCACCGTCCGACTGAAGTGATGCGGGCGCTGACCGAGGGTCTCGACGACCGGCGCTCGATCCTGCTGGTCGATTTCAACTGGCAGCTCGTGAACGGCCTCGCGTACTTCGCGAAGGTCACGCGGCCGGAAATCGCGCACACCGGCCTGCCGGGCGTGCTGTTGTACGCGCCGGCGCTCGTCGCCGACAACCAGACGATCGGCCGCGACGTGACGCTGACCGCGCGGGCGGCGGCGACGCTGACGGCGACGTACGGTCCGCTGCTGCCGGTCGTGCCTGACACGCGGGTGAACGTCCCTACGCTGTCCGATGCGGTCCGCGATCTGCCGTCCGGCACACGGTACGTCCTGTGTGTGCTCCGGCCGTCCCGCGATCTCGATGTCGACGCCGGAGATTTCACGCAAGCCTTGCGAACGCTCACGGCCGGGAGGCCGCTGTCGCTGCTGCCCGATAGCGAGTACGCCACGATTGCCGGCCGCATCGGCGAGTCGCCGCGATACCTCGCGGCGGCCACGTCGCCGTTTCGCCGCCACGTCGACATCGGCGGCGTTGACGTCGAGATCCGCATGGAGTCCTGGCTGGTGTCAGACACGATCCGGCGCATGGGCTTCGGACACGTGATCGCCGCGCGGCAACACACGCTCATCGTGGAGCGCGGCGTCAGCTTCGTCGCGTTCGACGAGCGCGGCCAGCCCATCCGTACGGCGTACGCCGCAAACATCTTCGCGCCGCAACCGCGTTTCCTGGTGGCAGGACCGAATGCGGCGCAGCCCTAACCTCAGACAGCGTTGCAAAATAACCTCGCCACCACAGGGGACACCGAGGACAGGGGTTCAAACCTGTCCAAAACATGATTTTCCTCCGCGTCCCCCGTGTCCTTCGTGGTGGAGAGTTTGATTCTGCAACGTGCTGGAAGGCGTCGCATCACGGAATCACGTCGCTAAGTGCTATCGTTGACTGATGCTCGCAGTCATCCTCGCGCTATCTCTCGCCGACGTTGACGCGTCTCAGCTCGCCCAGTCGCTGCAGAAGAAGTACGACGGCATCAAGGATTTCTCCGCCGACTTCATCCATACGTACGAGGGCGGCGTCTTGAAAAAGAAGATCACCGAGCGCGGCCGCCTGCTGATCAAGAAACCCGGCAAGATGCGATGGGAGTACACGACGCCCGAGCAGAAGTCCTTCGTGTCCGACGGCATGAAGATGTACTCGTACATTCCCAAGGACAAACAGGTCATCATCGCCAACGTGCCGCCACAGGACCAGGCGACGACGCCGACGCTGTTCCTCGCCGGTAAGGGCAACCTGACGCGCGACTTCACGGCCACGCTCGCCGACGTGCCCGAGGGGATGCCCGCGGGAAGTCGAGCGCTGAAGTTGGTACCCAAAAGCCGCCAACGGGACTACGATTGGCTGGTGCTCGTCATCGATCCGGCGACGCTCGACATACGAGGGCTGGTCACCGTTGATGCGCAAGGCGGAAAATCGACCTTTTCCTTCAATAACCTGAAGCAAAATGTCCGGTTAGCCGATAAGGACTTCGCGTTCAAGATTCCACGTGGTGTCGATGTCGTCAGTGCTGAATCTCGCCCGTAACCATCTGCTGTGGCTGATCGCGGCGACGACGGTCACCGCCGGCTGCGCCGCGTCGGCGGCGCTGCGCCACGGCCGTGACGCCGAGCGGCTGCAGGACTACGACCGCGCGGTTGTCGAGTACGCCAAATCCGTCCGATTGAACCCGAACGACCTGAACGCGCGCCTCGCGCTCGACCGCGCAAAGCTTCGCGCGTCACAGGAGCACTACCAGCGCGGCCGCCGGTTGGCCGCCGCCGCGAAGCTCGATCAGGCCCTGATCGAATACGAAACCGCCGCGGAGCTGAACCCGACCAACGCGGACATCGAGGACGAGCTGCGGTCGACGCGCAACAAGCTGCGCGCGAAGATCGCCGTCCCGCGCGAAGGCAAGACCGAGCTGCAGACGCTCATCGAGCGCACGCGCGACCTGCCGCCGCCCGGCATGGACTTGCCGCAGGGCGTGAAGATGCCGGCGTCGCTCACCTTCCGCGACGCGAGCAGCCGCGACGTCTTCACCGCGATCAGCCGCCTCGCGAACATCAGCCTCGTCTTCGATCCGGCCTTTCGCGAAGCGCCCATCACCCTCGACCTCCGGAACGCGACGCTCGAGGACGCGCTCAACTCCGTCGCCGGCGCGACGCGCACGTTCTTCCGCGTCACCGCACCGAAGACCATCGCCGTTATTCCGGATACGCCGGCCAAGCGCCGCGAGTACGAAGAGGAGATCGTCAAGACCTTCTACATCAGCAACATCGATCTCAAGGAGACGATGGACCTGCTGCGCATGGTGCTGGACGCGCGGCGCATCTCGCCCGTCACCGGGACCAACGCGCTCACGATCAAGGACACGCCTGAGCGGATCGCCGCCGCCTCGCGCGTGCTCTCGGCCGTCGACAAGGCGCGGCCGGAAGTCATCATCGACGTCGAGCTGCTCGAAGTGGATCGGAACCGGCTGCAGGAGTACGGGCTGCAAATCGCGTCGGGCACGTCGGCTGGCATCAACGGCACGGCCGGCATCGATTACGGCGCGAACCAGACGGTGACGCTCCAGAAGCTCCGGAACCTGTCGTCGGCAGACGTGCTGTTCGCGAACCTGCCGACGCTCTACTACCGGCTGCTCAAAACCGATTCGCACACGCGGACGCTCGCCAACCCGCAGCTGCGCACGTCGGATGGATCGCCGGCGACGGCGCGCTTCGGCGAGCGCGTCCCGGTGCCGCAGACCATCTTCGCGCCGCTCTTGACCGGTGGCACGCCGCAACAACCGATCACGTCATTCGTCTACGAGAACATCGGCGTCAACATCGACATCACGCCGCGCACGCATCACGACGATGACGTGTCGCTGGCGCTGACGATTGCCGTGACGAGCATCTCGGGCACCGGCTTCGCGAACCTCCCGACCTTCGGCAATCGTGAAATCAAGACGGTGATTCGGCTCCGTGAAGGCGAGACGAACATGCTGGCGGGGCTGATCCGCGACGACGAGCGCACGACGCTGGCCGGCATACCCGGACTGAGCGACATCCCGGTGATCGGGAAACTGTTCGCGCACAACACCAAGACGACGGATCAGACCGACATCATCCTGACGCTGACGCCGCACATCATCCGCGTGCTGGATTTGACTGAAGCCGATCTCCGGCCATTCCGGGTGGGACGCGACTCGCTCGCGCCGATCGCCGAGCTGCCGCCGATTGAACCGCCGAAGCCCGAGCCGCCAAAGATCGAAGAACAGTCGACGGCCGTGCCGAAGAAGCCTGGCGGCCGCGGCGGTCGGTAAGCACGCGACCTTCCGATGAACGCAAAGACCGCAAAGCCAAAAAGTCTTGCGTGCTGTGCGAGCTTTGCGTTCCTACGGTCTTCGTAGCGCGAAGGCTTTAGAGCGTGTGAACAAATCACGTACAACGCAGAAACCGCGGAACCCGCAGAGAAAAAATGCTTAAGGTTTTTCTGCGTGTTCTGCGAGTTCTGCGTTCAACGTCGTATTTCTTCACAAGCTCTTCAGCCGAGCGTCAAGGAAGTTTCGCGACCTTGGCGCCCAGTCCCTGTAATCGTTCCACCAAACGTCCATAGCCGCGTTCGACCGTTTCGAGCGGCGACAGCCTGCTCTGCCCGTCCGCGGCGAGCGCCGCGGCGATCAGCGCCATCCCTGACCGCAGATCGCGGCTATCGAGCGGACGGCCCCGCAGCTTGCGCGGACCGCTGACGATGATGCGGTGCGGATCGCAGAGAAACAGATCCGCGCTCATGCTGCTCAACTGCTCCAGCGCGAACAGACGCAGCTCGTACATCCAGTCGTGCACCAGCGTCTGCCCCTCCGCCTGCGTGGCGAGGACGGTGACGAGGCTCACCATGTCGCTCGGAAATCCCGGCCACAGACCGGTCGTGATGCGGCCGGCCGCGCGCGGTTCGGACTGCTCGACGCGAAACACGTCGCCGTCCATCACGCACTGAATCTGCATGCGTTTGAGCACCGCGGCGACGACTTCCATGTCTTGGGGCCGCGCGCCGTGGATTTCGATATCGCCGCTCGTCACGCCGGCGACGACCGCCCAGCTGCCCGCTTCGATGTAATCGCCCCACAGCTGATGCTCGGCGCCGTGCAGCTTGCATCCGCCTTCGATGCGAATCGTCGACGTCCCGCCGCCCGTGATCCCGGCGCCGAGCTTCGCGAGAAACGCGCACAGCTCGACGACGTGCGGCTCGCAAGCGGCGTGGCGAATCTCGCTGACGCCCTTCGCCGCCGCCGCCGCGAGCAACGCGGTCTCGGTGCCGGTGACCGACGCTTCGTACAGGTAGAGCGATGTCGGCTTCAAACCGTCCGGCGTTTCCAGGACGTGGCCCGGTCCCGATGCGACGCGCGCGCCCATCGCTTCGAGCGATTCCAGATGCGTGGCAATCGTCCGGCGCGCGGGAAAGTCGCCGCCCGGCGGCGCGAGCTGCGCGCGGCCGCGCCGCGCGAGCAGCGGACCGAGGAGCAGCACGGAGCCGCGCAGTCGCCCGACGAGCGCGCCGTCGGGTTCGTCCTTCACGACCTGCGGGCAGCGCACCTTCAGCGTCGTGCTGCCGATGCCTTCGACCTCCGCGCCCAGGTCGAGCAGCAGGCGCGCCATGACCTCGACGTCGCTGATGCGCGGCACGTTGGTCAACACGCACTCGTCTGCGGTCAACAGACACGCCGCCAGCAGCGGCAGCGCGGAGTTCTTGTTGCCCTCGACTTCGACCGATCCGGCGAGGCGATGGCCGCCTTCAATCAGCAATGTCGACATTTAGTGGACCGTTCGAACTGCTGAATCAGTAACGGCCCGGCCATCACGATGAACGCAAAGGGCGCAAACCTCGCAAAGAAGACCACTCGCGGTTGCTTCTTTGCGGTCATTGCGGTCTTTGCGTTCCATGTCGTTCTGGCACTGATTCAACGAAGACGCTTCACGAGTCACCGAGGTAAACGATTTCGTCGCGGAGCTCGACGCCGAAGCGATCGCGGACCGCGGTGCGGCACTCTTCGATCAATTTGCGGATGTCGCGCGCGGTGGCCGTCCCTTCGTTCACGATGAAGTTGCCGTGCGTCGGCGACACGCGCGCGCCGCCGCGCGACGCGCCCTTGAGACCCGCGCGGTCGACGAGCGCGCCCGCTGAATAGGGGATGCCGTCCGGCACGGCGTCGCGGTGCGGTTCGGGATTCTGAAAAATGCATCCGGCGCTCGGCGTGTCGAGCGGCTGCGTGCGCTTGCGATACGCCAGCGATTGGCGCGCGACCGCGCGGAGCGCCGCGGGTTCGCCGGAGGAGACGCGGAAGATCGCCGTCAACAGGATTTCGCCGGTGCTCTGCAACCGGCTGCGATCGTACCCGAAGGCCATCGCGTCGGCCGGAACATCTTTGACGATCCCGTCCGTCGCGGCGAGCTGCACGCGGTCGACGAGCTCGCCGATCAGGCGTCCGCCGAAGTGCGCGTTGCCGAAGATCGCGCCGCCCACGGTGCCCGGCGTTCCCGCCCACGCCTCGAGGCCGGCCCGACCGTGATTGATCGTCCAGCGAACGAGACCGTTGATGGTGATGGCCGCGTCCGCGAGCACGTGACCGTCGTCGATCGCGCGCACGTTGCCGCCGCGCGGCCGAATCACCAGTCCGCGAATGCCGCCGTCGCCGACCAGCACGTTCGATCCGCCGCCCAGCATCGTGACGGGGACGCCGGCGCGATGCGCGAGCTGCAGCGCCGCGACAATTTCATCGCCGCTGCGCGTCTCGATCAGCCAGTCGGCCGGTCCGCCCACGCGAAACGTCGTCATCGGCGCGAGCGTCGCGTTCGCCTGAACTCGTTCGCCGAAGGCCGCGCGAAGGGACGCGGCAAAATCAGTCATGGTTCCGGCAATTCGATCGCCATGAGCGCGCGCTCCTGCGCGATCAACGCGGCCATCGCCTCCCGCGGCTCGCACACCGCGAACTCAATCGTATCGCCGGGACCGAGCTGTCCGGCGACGCTGATGTCGGCCGAAATGACGGTCGCAATCTTCGGATACCCGCCAGACGTTTGGCGATCGGCCATCAACAGAATGGGCTGGCCCGACGCCGGCACCTGGAGCACGCCGAGCGGCGTGGCGTCGGAAATGATGTCGGCGCCGCGCGCGTGCGTCAGCCGCGGGCCGTCGAGCCGGAATCCCATGCGGTCCGAGTTCTGGCCGATGACGTACAGTCGTGATTGCAGGAGGTCCAGCGCATCGGCTGTGAAGTAATCCGCCTGCGGACCGGGCAGGACCCGAATGCGCGCGTGATGATCCGGCAGCGGCACGACCGACTCCGACAATGCGATTGCGCTGCGTCGTCCACGCGACGGGTCGCCGATCGGCAAGCGATCGCCGGCTTTCAGCGCCCGGCCGTCAACGCCGCCCATCGCGCTGATGAGATGCGTCGATCGGCTGCCGAGCGTCGGCGGGATGGCGATGCCGCCCGCGATGGCGAGATACGCGCGCACGCCGCGGCGCCGCGCGCCGAACCGGAAGCGCGACTCGGCCGAGACGATGAACGGCGCATGCATCGGCACGGGCCGGTTGTCGAGTGTCATCTCGAACTCCGCGCCGGCGACGGCAACCACCCGTTCGGCCTCGAACTCCAGCTCGGGTCCGAGCAGCGTGATCTCGAGCGTCGCGGCGTCGACGTCGTTGCCGACCAGCGCGTTCGCCAGCCGGTGCGACACCGGATCCATCGGCCCCGCCACTGGCACGCCGCGCGACTGCAGGCCCCACCGCCCGCGATCCTGAATCGTCGTCAGCATCCCGGGTTTGATCACGCGGACGTTCATGTTTTTCCACAAGTCTGAAGTACGAAGTCTGAAGTTTGAGCTTGCGGCTTCCGACGTCCGACTTCTGACTTCATACTTCCGACTTCATACTTCCGACTTCCGACTTCAGACTTCCGACTTCAGACTTCCGAACTCGCTTCGCTCGATTGCGTAGAACTGCACGGCGTCGCCGGCTTTCATGAGGAATGGCTCCGCGCGCGCGGCGTCGAACGGTTTCACGGGGGTGCGGCCGATCAACTGCCATCCACCGGGCGTCTCCGCCGGATAAATTCCGGTCTGCACGCCGGCGATCCCGACCGTTCCGAGCGGCACGCGCACGCGCGGCGTCGAGTGTCGCGGCATGGCGATCCGCTGGTCCACGATCCCCATGTACGCGAAGCCGGCCACGAAGCCGACCATGAAGACGCGATAGGTCGCCGACGTGTGGACTCGGACGACGTCGGCCTCGCTCATCTTCGCGAAGGCGGCGACATGGGAAAGATCCGGACCGAAGTCTCCTCCGTAGCAGACTGGAATGCGGATGGGGTCGCGGTTGATCGTCGCGTCGGCGATCGGACGCGCCGCTTCCTCTTCCAGCTTGGCGACGAGCCGGTCGTATGGTGTGCGTAACGGATCGAAGTACACCGCCACCGATCGGAAGGACGGGACGACATCACGAACACCAGAAATGTTCGCGGCTTGCACGGCGTCGGCGAACGCGACCGTTCGCGCGTTGACGATGGGATCGATCCGCTCTTCGAACTCGACGACGAGGGCCGAGTCGCCGGCGGGAACAATCCGCCATCGATTGGCATCTTTCACGGCTCGCGGGGCCCCACCCCCGCTCGGGCACCCCAGCGCGCACAGTCCGCGCGCCGGGGACCCCGCCGCTCGCGCTCGGCGGCTCGGCTCACGCCTCGCTTCTCTCCGACGGGTCACCCCAACGCGGCGGCCGCGTTGGGGACCCCGACGCCTCGCGCGGGCCGCGGGCGCTGAGCGCCTGAAGAAGTTTTTGATGGATGCCGCCGAAGCCGCCGTTCGACATGAGGACGACCAGGTCGCCGGGCCGATGCTCGCGCGCGATGGCCTGGATGATGTCGTCGATCGACTCCGCCTCGCGCGCCTTCTGACCGCGGCCGTTGAGATCGCGGACGAGCTGCGGAATCGAGAGCCGCTCCGACTCCGCGAGCTTCGATCGGAAAACCGGCGCAATCAGCACTTCGTCGGCGCCGGCGAACGCGCGGGCGAAGTCGTCCTGAAACACGCGGCGGCACGACGAGGCCGATCGCGGCTCGAAGACCGCCCAGATCCGCGCCGACGGATGCGAGGCGCGCACGCCGGTGATCGTCTCGGCGACCGCGGTCGGATGATGCGCGAAATCGTCGTACACCGTGACGCCGTCCGCCGTGCCGACCACTTCGAGCCGCCGCTTGACGCCGGCAAACAGACGCAGCCCTTCGGCGATCCGCTCGGCGCTGATGCCAACGTCGGTCGCGACCGCCATGGCCGCCAGCGCATTCCGCACGTTGTACGCGCCGACGAGTGGCACGTCGAACAGCCCAAACGGCGAGCCGCCGCGACGGACCTTGAACCGCGTCGTCGCACCCGTCGATTCGAGATCGTGCGCCTGCCAGTCGACCCCGTCTCGCATGCCGAAGGTCTCGACCCGCGAGCGGGCCGCGTCGGTCAGGGCGCGCGCGCCGGCGCTGTCGGCGCCGATGAGCAGCAGTCCGCGTCGCGGGACCAGATTCACCAGTCGACGGAACGCCAGCAGCACCGCGTCGAAGTCCGCGTAGATGTCCGCGTGATCGAACTCGACGTTGTTGACCACGGCGATGTCGGGCAGGTACTTGAGAAACTTCGCGGTCTTGTCGAAGAACGCGCTGTCGTACTCGTCGCCCTCGATCACGAAATCGCGGCCCTGGCCGAGGCGATAACTCGATCCCTGTTCGCCGAGGTTTCGCGCGATGCCGCCGACGAGCACGCTCGGATCGACGCCACCGTGCGTCAGCAGCCATCCAGTCAGCGACGTCGTCGTCGTCTTGCCATGCGTGCCGGCAATCACGATGGAACGCGCGCCCCAGAGAAAATGTTCACGGATCGCTTCGGGCAGCGAGCAGTACCGAATCTTTCGATCCAGCACTTCCTCCAGCTCGGGATTGCCACGCGAGATCGCGTTGCCGACAACGACCAGATCGAGATCGCCGGTGATGTGCGCGGCGTCGTAGCCGACTAGAATGGGGACGCCCTCGGCAGCGAGGAAATCGCTCATCGGCGGATAGACGTCCTGATCCGATCCGCGCACGTCGAAGCCTTTGCGCTTCAGCATGGCGGCGAGCGTCGCCATCGCCGTGCCGCACACTCCGATCAAGTGAATGCGAGTCACTGAACCGCCGACTCCTCGATCACGAGCCGCGGGCGAGCGCCGCCGATCACGCGGGTGGTCACACCGAACACCAGCGTCATCGCCGGTCCAGTCGTATGGCCCGACGGGAATCCAATCAGGACGGGCCCGGGAAAATCCTTGAACAGATCGGCCATGACGGCGCGGCCGGTGAGGTCGCTTTTCGGCTCGTCGCAGTTCGGCAGCTCGCCGATGACGATGGCCGAGGCGCGCGCGAGCACCCGCGTCTGACGAAGCTGCAGCACCTGGCGGTCGAGTCGATACGGGCGCTCCCCCACTTCGTCGAGAAACAGGACGTATCCACGCGGCGGCGCAAAGGCGAACGGCGTGCCGATCGAGGCGAGCAACTGCGTCAACGTGCCACCGAGCAGCAGACCTTTGGCCTCGCCGGGCCGGATCGTCTCGAGTCCTGGCGGCGACAGCTCGCCCATCGGCTCGGCCCGCGTCAAGGCGCGCGAGAAGGAGTCGAGGTCATAACCCGCCGCACCCTTTGAAAGACGACGATCCAGCATCGGACCGTGAAATGCGACGATGCCGCAGCCGATGGTCAGGAACGTCAGGATCGCGGTGAGATCGCTGTAGCCGATGAAGGGTTTGCACGCGCGGCGGGCCTCCTCGCGATTCAACAGCGGGAGAATCTGTGCGCTGCCGTAGCCGCCGCGGACGCCAATCACGGCGGCAATCGACGGATCGTTCCACGCGGCGCGTAGAGCCGTCGCGCGGACCTCTGGCGAACCCGCCAGGTATCGATCGCGTTCGAACACGCTCTCGTCGTACACGGGCACCAGGCCGAGTTTGCGGATCTCCTCGACGCCGCGATCGAATTCCTCGCGATCGAACGAGCTGGCGGGTGCGACGACGGCCAGGCGATCGCCTGGCTGGAGCGCACGAGGCTTGAGCATCACAGAAAGCGCGCCATCTCGGCGGCGATGGCCTGGTGCTCCTCGCGGCCGAGCGCCGTCCGCAGGGCGCGGCCCGTCAGCGGGCGGGCGGCGACGCCTGTGGTGAGGAAGCGCTCCTTCGCGCGCTGCTGGCGCTTGAGCGCGTCCTCGACGCGTGCCAGGCGCAGACGATCCTCTTCGACGGCGTGGACGATCGCTTCGAGCGCCGCCGACTGCGTGTCGTGATCGCCGCTGCAAATCAGCGCCCCGTCACACCCGGCCTCGATCGCCATGACCGCGGCCGCCGGCACGGCGTACTCGGCGGCGACCGCCTTCATCTCGAGATCGTCGCTGAAGATCACGCCCTCGTATTGCAACTCATTGCGCAGGATGTCGGTGACCACGCGCTTGGACAGCGTCGCCGGGCGCGTGTCGTCGAGCGACGGCACGAAGACATGCGCGGTCATCATCGTCGCCACGCCGGCCTCGATCGCCGCTTTGAACGGCAGAAACTCGACCTGACGCAGGCGATCGGGCGGATGCTCGACGAGTGGCAGCTCGAGATGCGAGTCGGTGCTCGTGTCGCCGTGGCCGGGAAAGTGTTTCCCGCAGGCCGCGATGCCCTCGCCCTGCAGCGTGCGAATGATCGCGGCGCCGAGCCGCGCGACCTCCTCGGCTTTCTCCGCCAGCGCGCGGTCGCCGATGACGGGATTCTTCGGGTTCGTGTGGATGTCGAGAACCGGCGCGTAGTCGAGCGTGATGCCGACGGCCTTGAGCTCGAAGGCGAGCGCCCGCGCGAAGCGTTCGGCCAGCTTCTCGTCGCCGCTGCGTCCGAGGGTCGCCATCGGCGGCCACTCGGTGAACGGTGATTTGAGACGCGCGACGCGTCCGCCTTCCTGATCCACCGATACCCACAGCGGCAACTCGGGCACGAGCCGCGAGGCTTCGAACGCGAGCTCGGCCACCTGCTCGGGGTCGGCCACGTTGCGGGCGAACAGAATCACGCCGCCGAGGCTGAACTCTTTGGCGAGCGATCGCAATTCGGGAGGAATCTGGTGGCCGTTGAAGCCGGCTATCAACAACTGACCGATCTGGCGGCGAAGCGCGCTCGGTGACACGGCTTGAAATTCTATCAAGCAAACGCATTCGCTGGATCGGCCGTCTAAGGGCCCGGAGCTTCACGATGTTTCACCAGTGGCGGGCCGCGGCACGATCGCTCAGTCACCGCCGCGGGTTGGCGCTCACCATCGTGCTGACGCTGATGCTCGGCATCGGCGCCAACAGCGCGATTTTCTCGGCGGTCGACGCGGTCCTGCTGAAGCCGCTGCCCTATCCCGACGCGGACCGTCTCGTGTCGGTCTACGAGCTCAACATGTCGCGGCGCGATGCGACGCAGCTCGTCGCGCCCGTGCGGCTCGAGGAATGGAACCGGCTGAACCAGTCGTTCGCCGGCCTCGCCGGCAGCTACTTCGAGAACATCACAGACACGACTGGCGCGCTGCCCGAGCGCGTCGAGGCGATGCGCATCTCGCCGCGATTCTTTTCGGTGCTGGGCGTCGCGCCGGCGATCGGACGCGCGCCAAGTCCGCAGGAAGAAGTGTTTGGCGGCCCGCGACTCGTGGTGCTGAGCGACGCGTTCTGGCGCACGCGCTTCGGCGGCGATCCCTCAGCGGTCGGCCGCACGCTCGTCCTCGGCGGCGTCAGCCACACGATCGTCGGCGTCATGCCTCCGTCGTTCCGCTATCCGACCGCGACGACCGAGGTCTGGGTCCCAGCGCAGTCGAGCGCAGCCATGCTGCAGGCGCGGCGGGCGCGCTTCTACACCGCGATCGGCCGGGTGAAGCCCGGAATCACCCTCGAGCAGGCGCGGCAGGATCTCGATGCCATTCAAGCGCGACTCGGCGATCAATTCCCTGAGACGGACAAAGGCTGGGGCGCCTCGCTCGCGCCGCTGAAGGAAGAACAGGTCGCCGGCGTCCGCCGATCGCTGTGGTTCCTGCTCGGCGCCGTGGCGCTCGT
>MNEX01000244.1:0-16279 GCA_001917905.1 Acidobacteria bacterium 13_1_40CM_65_14 | reverse complement strand
TTCGCGCTCGGCGCCGATCGTCGCCGGGTCGTCGCTCAATTACTGCGCGAAGGGTTGCTGCTCGCGGCGGCCGGCGCGGCGCTGGGTCTGTTGGTCGCGAATTGGAGCGTGGCGGCGCTTCGCACCGCGGCGACACAACTACCTCGTGCCGCCGACCTCCACGTCGATCTTCGCCTCGTCGCCTTCACGTTTGCGGTCGGCGTCGCGACGACGCTGCTCTTCGCCCTTGCGCCAGCCGTGCAGGCGACACGCCGCGATCCCGCCGATGCGCTGGCGCGAGGCGGACGCGGGCAGATGGGCGGTCGTCATCTCCCGCAGCGCGTGCTCGTCGCCGCGCAGGTGGCGCTCGCGATCGTGTTGCTCGTCGGCGCCGGCCTGTTGATTCGCAGCTTCATGCGAATGCAGGAGGTGTCGCCCGGTCTCGACGCCGATCATGTGTTGACGTTCCGCATGAGCGCGCAGTGGTCGGAGCGCATCGACGCGGTCGTGCAGCGCCAGGCGCGCACCATCAATCGCCTCGAGGCGATCGCCGGCGTGCAGGCCGCGGCGTTCAGCCAGATGCTGCCGATGGGCGCCGACTTCCCTCCCGGCGAATTCCAGATCGTCGGCCGAGATGGCGGCGAGAAGACATTCTCGACCAGTCGCTCGGTGAGCGCCGGATACTTCCGAACGCTCCACATTCCGATTGTGAAAGGCGACACGTGCAGCGCCGAGCCGTCGCCGCAGCTGTTCGCCACCAAGGTGCTCGTGACGCGGGCGTTCACGGATCGCTTCTTCCCCGGCGAGGATCCGATCGGCCACGCCATTCGAACGCCGGGCCTTCCTCCCGGCATCACCGGCGACATCATCGGCATCGTCGGCGACGTCCGCGAGCGCGGGTTGCTCAAAGCGCCGGACCCCGTCATCTATTGGTGCGGGTTCTCGCCGTATTGGCCCGACACGTTCTTTCTGGTTCGCACCGACCCGGCACGGGCGGTGTCGATCGGGGTCATCCGCGCGGCGCTCAGAGAGACCGAACCGAATCGGGCCGTCTACGCCATCCGTCCGCTCACGGAGTCGATCGCACGTTCGTTGTCGCAGCAGCGGATCAACACCGTGTTGCTGGTGCTGTTCGCGGCGATGGCGCTCTTGCTCGCGGCGATGGGTCTGTACGGCGTGCTGTCACAGCTCGTGTCCTCACGCCGGCGCGAGATTGGCGTGCGGATGGCGCTCGGCGCGCGGCCCACTCAGATCGTCACGTCGATCGTCGCGCAGGCGGCCACGGTTACCGGACTCGGGATCATCGTTGGCATCGTCGGCGCGCTCGCGCTCGCGCGTGTGATGACGACGCTTGTGTTCGGCATTCCCGCCCGGGATCCTTTGACGTTTGCGATCGTCCCGATATTGCTCGCGTTGGTCGCCGCTATCACCGCACTCGTCCCGACGTCCGCGAGCGCGGGTTGCTCAAAGCGCCGGACCCCGTCATCTATTGGTGCGGGTTCTCGCCGTATTGGCCCGACACGTTCTTTCTGGTTCGCACAGTACTCCTTCAGCTGATACGGCCCGCTAGTCGCGGGGCTGTAGCGCGGGCCCTTCACCGCGACGCGGCGGCCCTGACCAGCCTGCGCCAAGGCTTCGGCGGTCCGCCGTAGCTTCAGCGAAGGCGGAAAGGGCCGCCCTACGTTCCCGCGGACGCGGCCCTGATTTCCTTTGCGGTCTTAGCGGTCTTTGCGTTCTGGTTCGTATAATCCTTCTGTGCGCATCGTCTCGTCGGCTCCGACCCGCATCGATCTCGCGGGCGGCACCATCGACATCTGGCCGCTTTATTTATTTCACGACGGCGCGCTGACGCTGAACGCGGCGATCAGCCTGCGCGCGCACGCGCAGATCGACTCGCGAGATGACGGCCGCATCGAGCTGCGGTCGATCGACACCGACCGCACCGTCTCGGCGGAGCGCTGCACCGAGCTCGACCCAGATGGCGATCTCTCGCTCCTGGCGCTTCTGGCGAAGCACTATCAGCTTGAAGGCGCGACGCTGACGACACGCGGTGAGTCGCCTGCCGGCGCAGGGATCGCCGGGTCGTCGGCGCTGGCGATTGCGGTGTGCGGGGCGCTGGCGCGATGGAGTGGCGGCTCGTCGGATCCGGACCATCTGCTGCAAGTCGCCATGAACCTGGAGTGCCGCGCGATCCGCGTGCCGGCCGGCGTCCAGGATTTCCGCCCGGCGCTGTACGGCGGCATCGCGGCCATCGAGCTGCGCGTGGACGGCATCAAGCGCGTCGGCCTCGACGTCGACGCGAGCGAGCTCGAGCGGCGAATCGTGCTCGCGTTCACCGGCGCGCCGCGCCACTCCGGCACCAATAACTGGGAGATCACCAAGCGCCACATCGACGGCGACCGCCACACCTTCGATTGCTTCGAGCGCATCCGCGACATCGGGGTCGCCATGCGTACGGCGCTGCAGCGCGGTGACTGGGGCGAAGTCGGCCGGCAGATCGCCACCGAGTGGGAGAACCGCAAGCGGCTCGCGCCGGGCGTGACGACGCCGACCATTGAGGATCTCATCGCGCGCGCGCGTGCAGCCGGCGCGACCGCCGCGAAAGTCTGCGGCGCGGGCGGCGGTGGGTGTCTCTTCTGCTACGGTCCACCGGCGGCACGATCGGCGATCGCCGAGGCGCTCGCGGCCGGCGGCGCGCGACTCCTCGACTACCGAATCGAGATCGAAGGCTTGCGAGTTGGATAATCTCGCAATCGCCCACATTCTCCGCGAGATTGCGGATCTCCTCGAGATCAAGAACGACAACCCGTTCAAGATTCGCGCATACCGGAACGGCGCCGACATCGCGGCCAATCACCCGCACGACCTCGCGCGGCTCGACGAAACCGGGCTCCGCGAGATTCCCGGCATCGGCAAAGATCTCGCCTCCCGCATCCGTGAGATGGCCGAGACCGGCGATACCGCATATCACCGTGAGCTCATCGCCGAATTCCCGCCGACCATTCTCGATCTCCTCCACCTGCAGGGCGTGGGACCGAAAACTGTCGCGGTCCTGTATCGCGAGCTCGGCATCCGCACGCTGGACGATCTCGAAGCGGCCGCCAAGGACGGACGGGTCCGCGCGCTGCGCGGGATGGGCGCGAAGAAGGAAGCGCTCATTCTGAAGGCACTCGAAGAACGGAAACGATTCGCCGGCCGGCACCTGCTGCCTGACGCGCATGACGCGGCGACGGCAATCGTCTCCTATTTGCGCGAGCGCGCGCCTGACGCGACGATCGAACCGGTCGGTAGTCTTCGGCGCGGCTGTGACACGTGCGGCGATCTCGACCTGCTCGCGTCCGGCGCGCCCCCGGCGGTGACATCGCTGATGGACGACTTCATCGAGTTTCGCCTCGTCGAGCGCGTCCTCGGTCACGGCGACACCAAGTCGAGCGTGCTCGTCCAAGGCGGATTCCAGGCCGATCTTCGTCTCGTGGCGTCCGACAGCCGCGGCGCCGCCCTGCAGTACTTCACCGGCTCGAAGGCACACAACATCGCGCTGCGCGACCGCGCGATCGGTCTCGGATACAAACTGAACGAGTACGGCGTGTTCACCATCGCCGGCGACACGAAGATTGCCGGCGAGCGCGAGGAAGACATCTATACCGCGCTCGGCCTCGACTGGATTCCGCCGGAGCTGCGCGAGATGCGCGGCGAGATCGAAGCGGCCGGCGCGCACGCGCTGCCGCGCCTCGTCGACCGCGCCGACCTGCGCGGCGATCTCCACATGCACAGCACCGAGACCGACGGCAAAGACGACGTGCGGACGATGGCGGAGGCGGCGCGAGCGGCAGGATTGGAGTACGTCGCCATCACCGATCACAGTCAGTCGCTGGCGATGGCCAACGGGCTGGACGAGCGACGCGCGCTCGACCACGCGGCGCACATTCGCGCGATCGACCGCGAGGGGATCGGCGTCCGTCTGCTCGCGGGCATCGAGTGCGACATCAAGCCGGATGGCTCACTGGATCTCGCCGACGACTGCCTGGCGGCGCTCGACCTCGTCATCGTCTCGGTGCATTCGGCGTTCAACCAGGATCGCCAGCAGATGACCGACCGCTTGCTGCGCGCGATCGAGCATCCGCACGTCGACATCCTCGGCCACCCGACCGGACGCAAGATTCTGCAGCGCGAGCCCTACGCCTTCGACGTGGAGGCGGTCGTCGCTGCCGCGGTACGCCACGGCGTCGCGCTCGAAATCAACTGCCAGGTGCATCGACTCGACCTGAACGACGTCCACGCGAAGCTGGCGCGCGACCGCGGCGCCCGCCTGGTGATTTCGACCGACGCGCACTCGAAGACGGCATTCGGCAGGCTGCGCTGGGGCGTGATGGTCGCGCGTCGAGCCTGGCTGCAGCCCTCCGACGTCCTCAACACGCGCCCGTTCGAAGAATTCCGCTCCGGTCTGCGCCGTCACGCCGAGCGGGGACAGCCCTGAGCCCGACGCGTGAGGGTGGGGCCCCACGCGCGTGAACGACGTGCCCGCGAGAACGTGAACGATGAAGCTCCCGATGTTGACCGACGACGACAAACGGGCCGAAATCCGGCGCTTGTACTTCGCGGCGACCCGCCAGACGATCGATCAGGATCTGACCAAGGCGCTCGACTTGTTGAAATCGATGACGAGCGAAGAAGAACGCGAGCGGGTTACGGTGTTCATGGAAGGTCTCGCCCAGATGCGCGCTGACTGGACACCTCGGCAAGAACTCAGAACTAAGAACTCAGAACTGAGAACTAAAAAGAACAAGAAGAAGTTCTGAGACCTCAGTTCTCAGTTCTGAGTTCTGAGTTCTGAGTTCGTGAGTTCTTAACCGCCTTTGCCGGAGGTGTTCGCGACGACTTTCTTGCGCGCGGCGACGCGCAGCGGCTCGGCGACGTTGCGATCGACCGACACCTGCTGCAGATCGCGGCTGCTCAGGCGGTTGAGGAAATTCAGCGAGAGGGCGAGCGGGGTTTTCGGGTTTCTGGTCAATCCCAGCACGACGTTGTAGTTCTTCGTCCAGGCGCGGTTGGTGGCGATGACGCGCAGCACTTCTTCCGAAATGCTCGCCATCTTCGCAAAGCCTTCGATCTCGGGCTCGGACAGCTTCGGGCTGCTCAACACGGCAGCAGAAATCATCTTGTTCGGATCGCGGATCAGCATCGCCCGCATTTCGCGCGAGCCTTTCACCGCCGCCTTGATCCGGTCCGGGAAGCCCATCTTCGCGAGCTTCTGCGTGGCCGTCGCGCGATCCTCGTCTTCGGCGCCGAACTCGTCGTGCGCGCCCATGTCGAGCAGCGGCTCCTCGGCGGCGATCATCGCGCTGATGTCCGGCATCTCGTCCGGAAAGAGGCCGCGGTCGCCGAAAAACTCGCGCAGCCCGAGCGGCGCGTCCGCGCGCGCGAGGAACGCTTTGATCGCCTCTTCCGGAATCTGATTCAGCGTCTCCTCGGCCGTGGTGCGAATCTCCGCGTCGGCATCTTCCAGCAGCAGCACGAGGATCTGCAGCTGTTCGTGCGCGCGCGGCGCGAGCGTGCCGAGCGCGGCCTCCATGCGCACGTCGCGGGCGACCTCGCCCCGTTTGAAGAAGTCCAGCAGTGGAGTGGGCGCGCTCATCGGTTCTGCACGTAGCTCTTGAAGTTGGTCGGGTTCAGCCGGACGGTGACGACCTCGCCGGTGTTGCCGAGCGGTCTCGCCTCGGCGCCATTCAACGTCAGCGCCACCGCCGACGCGTCGCCGGCCGTCAGCACGAGCTCCTTGCGGACCTCGATCGTGGTCTTCTCGCCAGGCTGGAGCAATCGATTGATCGTGCGCTGGCCGTCGACCGTTGCGGTCACCCAGCACGGACGCGTCACCGTCAGACCGACCGTCAGGTGATCGTCCGGCGGCCGGCGGATCGGCGCTCGGCTTCGCCGCCGGCGCGGCCGCCTCGACCCGCGCGGCGGGCGTCGCTTCGGTGTGCGTGCCCTGACGGCCCGACAGCCCGAAGTACACGACCGCCGCCGCAAGCGGCACGCTGATCGCAATCAGGCGGACGAACGTCGTCGCCATCCGGCGATCGCTTTCGTGCGCCTCGTGATCCTCGACGTGTGCGGATGTCGGATGGCCGGCGGTCACGGAGTCGGCCGGAAACTGCGCGATGAAGTCCTGGATCGTCGTTTCGGGATCGAGTCCGACTTCGATCGCGTACGAGCGGACGAACGCGCGACCGAAGATGCCGCCTGGCAGCCGGGAGATGTCGTTGCGCTCGAGCGCGTCGAGCACGGCGACGGAAATTTTCGTGGCGTTGGCGATCTGTCGTAACGAGATGCCGCGGCGCTCACGCGCCGCGCGCAGCTTGCCGCCGAAATCGCCGGTGGGCCGATCTGCAGACATGGACCGCGAGAACCCGCAATCTATGTTAGGAAGCCGGTTTCAGGCTGTCAATGAAGAGACCGATGGCCGCGATGCCGGCCGCGCCGGCAGCGAGCACATCGGCGATGCGATCCGGCGTGATCCCGCCAATGGCGAGCACCGGAACGGCGCTGGCGCTCACGATCGCGCGCAAGCCGTCGAGGCCAAGCAGCTCGGCCGCGCCGGGCTTCGCCGCCGACGGAAACACCGTCCCCGCGATCAGGTAGTCCGCGTCTGACGCCGCGCTCGCCTCCTGGACCGTGTGCACGGATCGGCCGACGAGGAACGGCGGCGGCAGCAGACGCCGGGCGGCAACCACGGAGACGGAATCGCCGCGCAGGTGCACACCGTCGGCGCCCGAGACCAGCGCGACATCGATGCGATCGTTCACGACGACCCGTGTCGTGGAGCCGCGGGTCACGGCGACCAGGTCGCTGACCAGGGCGGCGAGCGACGCGCCCCCGAGATCGCGTTCGCGAATGTGGATGAGGTCGACGCCAACGCCTGCCGCGCGACGGGCCTGTTCCACCAGGCATCGGCGCGCGGCCGCGAAAGAATCGGCGTCAGGACAGAGGCGGCGGCGGTCCGTGACGAGGCACCGCGTCACGTGCGGCCGCTGCCGTCGCGCAGGGAGACATCCTGACGCTCGCGCGCCGCGAACACGCGTGCGAGATCGGCGAACCCGGCGCACAGGTTCACGAGGCCGAGCCCGGTCACCGCACCGCGCACAAAGTTGTTGGTGAGCACCGACTGCAGCGGCGGCCACGCAGCGGCGAAGTAGTTGCGCTCCCAGAAGCCGGACCACGGCAGAACGATCAGCAAGAGTCCAACTTCGAGGAAGAACGCGACGTAGACGAGGCGGCGGATCAGGAATCTACCCTCGGGCCTGGACCTTCGTCAGCCGATCGATGCGCTGATCGATGTCGCGATAGGTACCGGCGTCGGCCTGCAGCTCGAGGAGGACCGCGAGCGCCCGCGCACCTTCGCCGGCCTTCTCGAGTCCATCGGCCAGCTCGAACAGCAGTTGATGTCCGTCGGCCACGTTGGGCGCCGGCGCCTGTGCGGCGCGCTCGAGCCACTCGAGCGCCTGCGGCATCATGTCGCGGTCGCGGTACAAACGCGCGATGAGCCACGCGGCCGAAAAGCGCAGCTTCGGCGCGCGCGACGCTTTTTCCAGCGCGGCGATGCAGCCGTCGATGTCACCCTTCGAGCGCAGTGCCAGCCCGCGCTTGTATTCCTTCTCCGCGTCGTCCAGCCCCGACCGCTTCGAGGCTTGATCGCGCATGTTCCCGAAGACCGCGTCGAGATCGCCGGACTCCTCTTTCTGGTCTTTCTGCACAGGGGCCGGCACTGGCGGCGCTTGTCCCGGCTTGACCTCGTCGAACGAGAGGTCGACCTCCACATCTTCCGCGGCTGCGGCCGCCGGCCGCGCGTTCCGCGGCGGCCGCGGCGGTGCCGAATCGAAGTCGCCCAGGATGCTGTCGAGGTCGATGGCGTTCGCGCTCAGCTCGAACTGATGTTCTTCCGCTTTATGCCGCACGGGCTTCTTCGCCCCCGGCTTCGTGTCCGGCTCTTCCTCCGCCAGCGCGACCGACGACATGAGATCCTCCATCGCCATCGCGTCAGCGTCCGGAACTGCTGCTTCCTCAACCTCCGCCGGCGCCTCCTCTTCGACGCGAAAATCGCTCGAATAGATGTCGGTGCTCGTGAACGGCGACTCACCGCTCAACCGCATGGCGATGAGACCGTCGGGATCCGGCTCGCCGAGCAGGACCAGCGCGCGGCGAAAACGCTCGATGTTCGCTTTGTCCCACGGCTCACGCGCCACGAGATCCTCGGCGATGAAGCGCGCCTCGGTCGCCGCGCCCGCCTCGATGTACGCGTCGGCCAGCTGCGCCTGCGCGCTGTACATCGTCGCCTCGAGCCCGCCGTCTACGCAGATCTCGACGAGCCGCATCAGCGCTGGAATGTGATTCGGCACGCGCGTCACGAATTCCTGCAACACCGCCGCCGCGGCCGGCCAGTCCGACTGCGCAACCGCATGGTCGGCGGCGAACTCGACAACGAGGAATCCCGCTTCGGGCTTGGCCTCGGCCACTGTCCAACCGAGCTGCGCGATACGCTCACGCCGCGAAGCGTCCTCGTCGAGCATCCGCCGGACGATGGCCATCCCTTCGTCAGGCTTCTCCCCGCGAAGCCGGATGTCGGCGACCGTCATCAACAGCTCGGGATCGTCGCCGGCGGTTTCGACAGTCAAGTACTGTGCGGCGGTGGTGAGATCGCCCTTGGCGAGGAGGGCGCGCGCGACATGTGCGCGCAGCTCGTTGTCGTAATCGTGCTGATTGGCCGCCTGACGGAGCGTGTCGAGCGCCTCGTCGCTCTTGCCCTGCGCCTCCAGCGCCGCCGCCACCATCTTGAACTGCTCGACGCTGGTGGCGCATTCGCGCGCGCGTTCGAGGTCGCCGGCGGCGAGGTAGACGTCGAGCAGCTTTTCCCGAATCTCGTCGTCGTCCGGATTCAGCTTGGCGCCTTCGCGCAGCGCCTCGATCGCCTCGGGATGACGGCCCTTCTCGGCCAGCGCGCCGGCGATGTCCTTGATATCGCTGAGCGCGCCGCCGACGTCGCGCATCTCGATGCGCGCGCTGACCGCCTGCATGCGGCCGTCGTAGTCCTCGGGATCGAGCGAGCCGAGCCGGATTTTCGCCTGGAGCGCGCCGCGCACGTCGCCGCGGCTCTTGCGCAGCTCGATGAGCGTGTTGAGATGCGCGCGAGCATCCGCGTAGAGCTTCTGCATCCCGAGGATGTCGGCAACCTGCATGAGCGAGTGCTCATGATCGGGCTTGAGCTTGAGAATTTTCTTGTAGAGGGCGCCGGCCTTCGCCATCGCGCCTTCGTCGCTCAGGTTGTTCGCGATTTCGACGAACTGCTGGACGGCTTTGTCCGCCTGGCCGGCGCGCGCGTAGAGATCGCCGAGCGTGTTCTTCGCGGCCCAGTCCTGCGGCTGATCCTCGACGATGCGGACAAATTCCGCGATCGCGGCGTCGACCTTGCCTTGCCGGATCAGCTTCTCAGCGTTACGCAGTGTGAGGGCGCGATCAAAGGCCACTGGCGGATTCAATCAATGGTATCAAACAGCGTCGGAGGCCGGAACGAGCGGCGGTGTGCGTCCGAGTACCCGAAACGCGCCACGGCCTCGAGATGGTCGGCTGTCGCGTAGCCTTTGTGGCGATCGAATCCGTAGCGCGGGTCGCGACCGTGGAGCTCGAGCATCTGACGATCGCGCGTCACCTTCGCGACGATCGACGCGGCGGCAATCGCCGAGCATCGGCGATCGCCGTGCAGCACGCCGCGCTGCGCCATCGGGAGCTCGGGCACGCGGAACGCGTCGACGAGCACGACGTCGGGCAGCGGCGCGAGCGCGAGGATGGCGCGCTGCATCGCGCGCAGCGACGCCTGATGGATGTTGATGCGATCGATTTCAGCCGGATCGGCGGCGGCAACGGCCCACGCCACGGCGTCTTGCAGGATGCGCTCGTAGAGGCGCTCGCGCTCGGAGGCGGGCACGAGCTTGGAGTCGCACACGCCGGCGATGTGCCGGTCGGGATGGAGGACGACGGCGGCCGCCACGACCGGACCGGCCAGGCAGCCGCGCCCCACTTCGTCGACGCCGGCCACGTGCACGAACCCGACGCGGCGCAGCGCGTTCTCGAGCGTGCGCATGGCCGGGACGCGGGACATGGGAAGTTGGAAGTTGGAAGTCTGAAGTCTGAAGTACGAAGTCTGACGCGCGAAGTCTGAAAGACTGCAGACTTCAGACTTCAGACTTCAAGCTTTGTTTGTGCCTTCTTTCATGCGCGCGGCCTTGCCCTTGAGATCGCGCAGGTAGTAGAGCTTCGCGCGGCGGACTTTGGCCGATCGCGTGACCTCGACTTTCTGAATCGTCGGCGAGTGCAGCGGGAAGATCCGCTCGACACCCTGGCCGAACGACACCTTGCGCACCGTGAACGACGCGCGTGTGCCGCCGCGGTGGAGGCCGATGACGACACCCTCGAAGATCTGGATGCGCTCCTTGTCGCCCTCGCGCACCTTCACGTGCACCTTGACGGTGTCGCCCGCCTTCATCGCCGGCCGTTCCGCCAGCTGTGACTTTTCCACCAGGTCAATCGCGCCCATGTCGAAGCTCCTTCAATATCTCTTGCTCTTCTTCGTCCAAACTCGCCCCAGCCAATAGATCCGGCCGCCGCTCCAGGGTTCGCGTCAGCGCTTCCCGTTTCCGCCATCGCCGAATCTCGGCGTGATTGCCCGACAGCAACACGTCCGGCACGCGTAACGGCCGCTCGGCTGCGGCCGTCACGCTACCGACGTTAATCACAGGTGGCCGCGTGAACTGCGGGAAATCGAGCAGCCCGCGGCTGAACGAATCCTCCGCCACCGACTGTTCGTCACCGACGACGCCCGGCACGTAGCGCGCGACGGCATCCAGGATGACGAGGGCCGGCAGCTCGCCGCCGGTGAGCACATAGTCGCCAATCGACAGCTCCTCGGTCACCCGCTCGCGCACCCGCTCGTCGAAGCCCTCGTAGCGCCCACACAACAACACGAGGTGCCGGGCTGCGCTCAGCTGCTGCGCGACCGGCTGCGTCAAACGCGTCCCCTGCGGCGACGTGAGAATCACCGTCAGCGGTGTTCCGCGGTCCGCCTCGATCGCATCGAGCGCGCGGAAGATCGGCTCGGGCTTCAACACCATCCCCGGCCCGCCGCCGTAGGGCACATCGTCCACGACTCGATGCCGGTCGGTCGTGAAGTCGCGCAGGTCGCGTACCTTCACGTCCAAGATCCTTCGATCGATCGCGCGCCCCAGGATCCCAGCCGCGAGCGGCTGCTCGATCATCGCCGGAAAGATGGTGACTATGTCGAACGTCATGGTCTTGGTCCGGCTGAAGCCGGACACCACCGAAATTGCCTTTAGGCGGACCTCGTGTTCAGATCCAACAACCCTTCCGGTGGCTCGACGACGATCCGCTTGCCGTCGACATCGATTGTCGTGCAGATGTCGTTCGCCAGCGGGATCAGAATCTCGCCGCGCGCGCCGTCAATCACCAGCCGGCTGCCCGCCATCGTGCCTTCGACCGCGCTCACCGTTCCGACGGCCTGACCGTCGCGCGTCTCGACACGGCAGCCGACGAGATCATGCCGGTAGAACGTCCCCGCCGGCAACGGCGCGAGCTGATCGGCCGGCACCCGCAGCTCAGAACCGGCCAGCGCTTCGGCGTCGTTCATCGTCGCGACGCCTTCGATGCCGACGACCGGACGGTCGCGGTGAAACCGCACCGTCGTGAGCCGCAGCGCGCTGACCTCGCCCCCGCGCTCGATGAACAACTCGGCGCCAGGCTGGAATCTCGTCTCCGGAAAATCGGTTTCGAGGTTCACGATCACCTGGCCGCGAATGCCGTGCGCGCGCGCGATGCGCCCGACTACAGCCATCTCATCCCAGGTCATGAGATTTCAGATTCCAGATTTCAGATTTCAGATTGAATTTCAGATTGCAGGATTGCAGATTGTAGACGAACAATCGAATCCGCCAATCTGCAATCAATCTGCAATCTGAAATCTGCAATCTGAAATCTCAGCGTCCTTCTCGAATCTCCAACGTGACCTGTTTGCCTTCGCGCTCGCCCGCCGACGACGCCAGCGTGCGCAGCGCGGCGGCGGTCCGGCCCTGACGGCCGATCAGCTTGCCGAGATCGCCGGGCGCCACGAACAACTCGATGACCGTCATGTGCTTGTGCTGCGACTCGGTCACGCGGACGTCGTTGGGTTGATCGGCGAGCGCCTTGGCCATCACCTCGACGACTTCGCGAACGCCGGGCATCTAGCGGACCGTCCGAGCTGATTGAGTACTACTCACAACAAGCCTTCGACCGCGATTGTTTCGGGCCGCGACGACGCGGGGTCCCCGCCGCGCACGCCTGCGCGGTGGGGTGCGAGCGGAGCGGCCCGCTCGTGAATTCGAACGGGCGCTCCACTAGTTCGCCTCGGCTGGCGATGCTCCGGGAGCGGTCGTCGCGGGCGCGGCCGCGGGCGCCGGCGTCAAATGCCGCTTGATGAGCGTTCGCACAGTATCGGACGGGACCGCGCCCTTCTTCAGCCAGAAGTCCACGCGCTCTTTGTCGACCTTCACGACGGCCGGCTTGGTGCGGGGATTGTAATGTCCGAGGATTTCGACGAACGAGCTGTCGCGCGCCGTACGCGAATCGGTGACCACGACGCGGAAGAACGGACGCTTCTTGGATCCTGCGCGGCGCAAACGAATGGCAACCATGTGACGCTCCTGATGACCCTCGGGGCTCGTACCCGAACGTCTGTTTCGCTGCGCGCGCTCGGCTAAAGCCGTCGCGCTACGAGGACCGCCGGTTATCGGCGGCTGCGCAGCATCTGCATCGCCTGGCGGCGCGCCTTCTTGCCGCCACCGGCGAGCCCGGCCATCCCGCCGAGCTGCTTCAACATCTTCTGCATCTGCACGAACTGCTTGAGCAGACGATTCACTTCTTCGACCGACGTGCCGCTGCCCTTCGCGATGCGCTTGCGACGGCTGCCGTTGATGATGTGCTGCTTGCGCCGTTCGTCGGGCGTCATCGAGCTGATGATGGCTTCGACGCGGCCCACCTGTTTCTCGTCCGGCTTGTTCTCCGCCAGCGCCTTGAGGTTGCCCATGCCGGGCAGCATCCCCATGATCGATTCGAGCGGCCCCATCTTCTTGATCATCTTCAGCTGGTCGCGGAAATCCTCGAGCGTGAACTCGTTCGCTCGAAGCTTCTCTTCCAGCCGCTCCGCGTCTTCCTCCGTGATCGCCGCTTCGGCCTTCTCGATGAGCGATAGCACGTCGCCCATGCCCAGCACGCGCGACACGACGCGCTCGGGATGGAAAGGCTCCAGGTCCTCGAGCCGCTCGCCGCTGCCGGCGAACGCGATCGGCACGCCGACCACTGAGACCACCGACAACGCGGCGCCGCCGCGTGCATCGCCATCGAGTTTCGTCAGCACGACACCGGTGACGCCGACGCGCGCATTGAACTCGCCGGCGCTCTTGATCGCATCCTGCCCGGTCATCGCATCGGCGACGAACAGCCGATCCGAAGGATCGGTCGCCTGCTGAATCGCGACGAGCTCGTGCATCAACTCGTCGTCGATGTGCAGCCGGCCGGCCGTGTCGACGATGACCGTGTCGAACCCGAGGTTCGCCGCTTCGGCGACGGCGCCCTTCGCGCGCGCGACCGGATCCATCTGACCCGCAGGATCGTGGACGCGAATCGACGCTTTCTGCCCGACGAGGTTCAGCTGCTGAATCGCTGCGGGCCGCTTGACGTCGGTCGACACGAGCAGCGGATGGCGCCCTTGCTTCGCCAGCCACTTCCCCAGTTTCCCCGCCGTCGTCGTCTTGCCCGCGCCCTGCAGACCGAGCAGCAGAATCACGCGTGGCCGCTTGGTCGACGGCTGCAGGCCGCCTTCGGCGTTGCCGAAGAGCGCGACCATCTCGTCGCGGACGATTCGGACGACCTGCTGCGACGGCGCAAGCGTGCGCAGCACGTCGTTCTCTTTCAGCGCGTCCATCGCGCGGTCGCGGACGCGATCGATGAAGGCCTTGACGACCTTGAAGTTGACGTCGGCTTCGAGCAGGGCCAGGCGAATCTCGCGCAGCGCCGCTTCGATGGTCTCGGGCGTCAGCCGCGTCTCGCCGCGGAGGCTTTTGAAAACGTCCTGGAGGCGTGTGCTGAGTGAGTCGAACATTTTTTTATTCGCGTGGGGCCCGACCCCAACGCCCAGACACGCCCGGGACTTCTTTCAACGCTCGCGTGGCCCCACCCCGCTCGCCCTCGCTCGCGCATTCGCGCTCGCTCGAGCCGCCGGCGCTGCCCTCGCGTGTATCCAGAACGGAGCGTCACACCACGTCTAACGTGCTGTGCCGCAAACGCTTATCGTAGCTGACGGGCTGGCGGAGTGTCAATCAGCGGGGAGCGACTTCGCCGCCTTTCATCTCAGCACGGAGGGCTTGAAGCCGGCCGACGGCATTACGCAGCGCCGAAACGACGGCAGTCGCCGACGCCTCGTCCGCCTGTATTTCCGCGGCGGCTTTGTTGAGCACGTTGAGGGTGGTCTCGACCTCTGCCGCCTTGACGTTCTCCGACTGGCGGACGAGCTGTTCGACGAGGTCCATGCAGGCGCGAAGCACCCTGCCGGCCTCCGAGTTGAGCGAGGACGAGCGCTCGACCGAGCGCATCCCCACCATGAGGAAATCCTGGCACGCGCGAAGTTGACCTTTTACGCTCACAGTAAGCTTCTAAAGGGGGAATGCAAATTCAGATCGTAGAAGACGGACCGTCGGACTGTCAATCACCTTACTCCAGAAAACGGCGGCGCAGATCCGGCGTCGGGACCCGGCACGTCTCGCGTTTGCCGAACCAGCGATACCGGTTTCGTGCGACGACATCGTACGCCCAGTCACGAAACGGACGCGGAACAACCATCAGCGGATAGGCGAGGCTCCAGGGGACTCCCAATCGCCGCGCGATGCGAAGCGCCGCCTCTGATCGCGTGAAGACGCGGCCGTCTTCGACCAGCACGAAACTGTCCGGCAGCGGATGCTCCGCGTTGACCTCACTCAGCACGCGGCGTGCCGCGTCCGATTGCAGCGAAGCGAACCTGAAATGCGCGGCGCGGTCTCGCGCGATGACGAAATCAACGAACCCATTACACAGATTACAGATTCCGTCGAACAGAATGACGCTAGACGGACGAAAGCTTGTGGCCAAGCTTTTCTTTCTTCGTCTTCAGATAGCGCCGCGTCGATTCTGAAGCGGGGATCTCCAACGGCAGCCACTCGCTAATCGACAGTCCGTACCCCTGGATGCCCACGAGCTTGCGCGGGTTGTTGCTCAGCAACCGGATCGAGCGGATCCCGAGCTCGCGAAGAATCTGGACGCCCATGCCGTAGTCGCGTTGATCCGCCTTGAAGCCGAGCTGCTCGTTGGCTTCGACCGTGTCGAACCCGTCGTCCTGGAGCTCGTACGCGCGGATCTTGTTCGCGAGCCCGATGCCTCGGCCTTCTTGATTGAGATACAGCAGCACGCCGCGGCCTTCCGCGGCAATCCGCTGCATCGCGGCGTCGAGCTGTGCGCCGCAGTCGCACCGGATCGAGTGCAGCACGTCGCCCGTCAGACACGACGAGTGGACGCGGACGAGCACATTCTGACCGTCGGCGATCTCACCGGACACGAGCGCGACGTGCGTCTGCTTGTCGACCTGATCTTCGAACACGTGCACGTGGAAGTCGCCGTATCGCGTCGGCAGCTTCGCGGAGGCGACCCGCTTCACGAGCGACTCGGTGCTCATGCGGTACTTGATGAGATCCGCGATCGTGATCATCAGCAGGCCGTGGCGCTTCGCGAACCGCGCGAGCTGTGGCACGCGCGCCATCGTCCCGTCTTCGTTCATCACCTCGCAGATCACGCCGGCGGGATACAGACCGGCGATCCGCGCGAGGTCCACGGCGGCTTCCGTCTGGCCGGTCCGGACCAGGACACCGCCGGTGCGCGAGCGGAGCGGAAACATGTGGCCCGGCCGCGCGAGATCGCTCGGCCGTGTGGCCGGATCGATCGCCGTCAGCACCGTCGCCGCGCGGTCGGCGGCGGAAATGCCGGTGGTCGTGCGTCCCTTGGCTTCGATCGTCACGCAGAACCCGGTCTCGAAGCGCGAGGTGTTCTGCGTGACCATCAACGGGATCTCGAGCTCGTCGATACGCTCCGGCGTCATGGGCAGGCAGATGAGCCCGCGTCCGTACCGCGCCATGAAGTTGATGGCCTCGGGCGTGATCTTCTCCGCGGCAATCGT
>MNEX01000237.1 GCA_001917905.1 Acidobacteria bacterium 13_1_40CM_65_14 | reverse complement strand
GAGCCGACCGATCTGCCCGAAGGAACCGAGGTCGAGCTCCTACCTCTCGAATCCTGGCGATTGGCTCACCGAGGAAGACCGCGCTGCTCTGCACCAAGCTCTGAAGGGCTCGGACGAAGACGTCAAGGCCGGTCGGCTCGTCGACGCGGACGTTATCCTTCGCGAACTTCGGTCGCGTTGAAGAATCGCCGCATTCGCTTCACGGCCACTGCGCAAGAGCACGTTCGGCGAGAGAAAGCCTGGTGGCTGGCCAATCGCGACCACACCGACGTGTTCACCGGAAGATCATCTCGGCGCTTCCAGGTGCCGGAACCCTCTACGCTCAGTCTCCCGTTCCCGGCGTTCGCCGCGTCTACCTCAGGAGAGTCGCCGCCCATCTCTATTACACGTTCGATGATTCCCGAGTGATCCTTCGTGCTCTCTGGGGTGCGCGTCGCGAACGCGGTCCGCGGCTCTAGCGATCACGTTGCACGGCGCCCTCGCCAAACGGTGACTGCATTCGTCGCCACAGGCGATCTCCGCCGGGAACTTACTGCCCGCAGAATCCCGTCGAGCACTGAGTCCAGCTCCTTGGCGAGGTCCTCGGCGAGATAACGCAGCACGAGATAGCCGTTCTCTTGCAGTAGCTGGTCCTTGCGTCGATCGCGGCGGTACGCGACCGGATCTGCGAGGTGTTGGTCACCGTCGATCTCCACCGCGACTCGCGAATCGGCGCAGAGCAGATCGATTTCCATTCTGCCGAAGCCATCGAACGGGATCGGTAGATCGGCATTCAACTGGAATCGTCCTCGCGTCTCCGACAGCGTTTCCAGCCGGCGATACAGAAAGGCCTCGGACGCACTTCGCGCGCGATTGGCCCCTTCGACGTCGGGAGCAATCGGACGACCAGCCATCACGAACGAGGTCGCGAGCGGCGCATCAACTCCGTCGCGAACGAGCCGACGCGCGCTGGCAGCGTAGTCGCGTTTCCAAAGTGGATCGGCAGGCAGCACCACATCTGCGGGCCAGCCCGGAATCGCGCTGGCCGGAAGGACGATCGTGTAGCCGACGGCCTCGTAGCCGCGGCAACGCCGATCGAACATGCTCGCCAGCATCGGCACGTTCAAGTCCGCATAGTCGTAGACGCGCACCTCCCGCTTGCCGTCATAGAGCCGATGTAACCGGCCGACGTACTGCGCGATCGTGCCCCGCCACGACACCGGCAGCGTGAGAAACAACGTGTCCAGGCGCGGATCGTCGAATCCTTCTCCGATGTACTTGCCGGTCGCCAAGATAACGCGACCTTCGTTCGGCGCAATCGCCGCCAATCGCCCGACCGCTGCTTGCCGCTGCTTCTTCCCCAATCCGCCACGCAGCACGACGACGTGAGGCACCTTCCCGGTAAGTCCGCGCTCGAACAGATCGAGGTGCTCGTGACGTTCTGTCAGCACGAGCGGCGATCGGCCGTCATGCACAGCCTGAAGGATCTCTTCGCAGATGCCGCGATTCCGCGTCTCGTCGTTCACCAACTGCTGGTAGAGGGCCTGGAATTCGGCTCGTTTGTCCGCGTCAGCGTCCCTGTCTGACTGAAATGCCGTCGGACGAACAAGGACCGTATGCTGGAAGGGCCTAGCAGCAGCTTGCGCTCTCGCGTCGACGCGATGCCGGACGGGCCCGCACTGCATGAAGATGATTGGATGATGCCCGTCCTTCCGCGTAACGGTCGCTGACAAGCCGAGGACGAAACGAGCCTTCGCACGGCGGACGACCTGCTCGAAGCTGTGCGCCGACAAGTGGTGGCATTCGTCGACAATCACGTGTCCGTAGTTGGCGACGCAATCGTCCACGACGCCTTTGCGGACGAGGCTCTGAATGATGGCCACATCGATGAGTCCAGTCGGTTTGTGTCGTCCACCACCGATTCGGCCGATCGAGTTCGGCGCCAGGTCGAGGAACGCCACGAGCCGCTCGACCCATTGATCGAGTAGTTGCCGTCGATGCACGAGCACCAGCGTATTAGCGCCGCGCTGTGCAATGAGCCACGCGGCAATAACCGTCTTGCCGAACGCCGTGGTGGCGGCGAGAACACCAGTCTCATGTTTCATCATCGCGGCGGCGGCGAGCTCTTGGTCGGGTCTCAACTCACCTTGAAACGCGACGTGCAGCGGTGGGCCGCTGAGGCGTTCGTCGCGAATGACCGCCTCGATGTTCAAGTCGGTCAGTGCCTCACGGACATCTTCGAGACAACCGCGCGGAAGGCTCATGTGATGCCGATGGTCCTCCGCACACGAGATGATGCGTGGCTTGTCGTACGTCGGAAGCCGCATTGCTTGCGCCTTGTAGAACTCCGGATTCTGGAATGCGGCGAGACGCAACAATCGGTTTCGAAGACCCGGAGCCAAGCTGTCCTTCGCGATGTAGATCTCATTTCCGAGGACAAGTTCGAGCGACCGAGGAAGCTCGCCCACAATCGGCGACTCTTTCCGACGACGTGACGGCGGTGCCGTCCACGGCGTGGGTTCGTCGTCCTCCGCCGGCGGGAGGCTCACGCCAAGGACGCGTCCCCGTCGCTCGGCCTCGCGCACCACGTCTTCAACATAGATGCGACGAGCACGCCGTATTGTCGAAAGAAAAGCCCACTGGTCACCATACAGGACGCCCTGGTCGTCAATGAAGACGCTGTTGCCGTCACCGCGACGGCGCTTCTGGAGCGGCAACGCGATCAGATTGCCGAATCCGCCGTGCGGCAAGGTATCTTGATTGGGAAAGAACCGGTCGTACGAGTCGAGGCCGAGATCCGGCCGACGCTCCATCGTCTCGGTAAGGATGTACGAGCCGAGCCTTCTCGCGAGCGCAGCAGGCACGGCCTCCTCGAAGAAGAGCCACACGTGGCCGCCGCGCCCGGAACGCGAGCGCTCGAGTGCAGCCGAAAGATCCATCCCGCGGCACGTCTCAAGGAATGCGCTTGAATCTTCCAACCAACCGCTCTTGTCGAAATCGACGGCCAGAAAGAAGCACGTCTCATCCAGGAGCATGGGATAGACGCCGGCGACAAAGGGCTGACCAGCACCGTCGCAACCGGAAAGGTGCCACCGGATCACTTCATCCGTGACTGGCAAGAAGCGACGGTGGGGACACTCCGCGCACTTGACGCGTGGCTTTTCACAGATGCCCCGCACCCACTCGTTGCCGCAGGCGGGTGCGTATCCGGACTTGCCGGTTTTCCGGCTCTCGAACCGACGCGGGTAGACGTCCTCACGCCCGCGAAAGAGTGACCGGAACAGCGCGATCTTCGCTTCCGACGAGGAAAGCTGATGCACAAGACGTGGACGCTGATCCACTGAATTCATTCGGCTCCGATCGGCGCGATGATGTCATCGTCGCGACAAGACAATCAACTGATGAATCGTCAGCTCGTGAATCAGTTGTCGGATCACGGCGTCGGGGTAACGTGAAGGGTAGTACTTTGCCTCGAAAAGTGCGCGGGATGGGCCAGGCGCGAGCGACGGAGGCGAGTAATCTCGAACGATTCGGATGCCAAGATGCGAAAGGTCCGGATTTGAAGCGCTGATCACGCGGTTCCAACACTCGAGCCGGAAGAGGAACAGAGTGACCCGGCAGTGTAAATCCTGCAGGTTTTCTTAGGAATTGGTCGGGGCGAGAGGATTTGAACCCACCTCCGCCAAGGCTTCGGCGCGCAGGCCTCCGACCCCTCGGTCCCGAACCGAGGAACGATCGGCTTATTTCCTCAGCAAAAATCCCGTCACGATCGGCAGCATGCCGTCTGCATGCCTATTCGCGCTAACCGAAACCAACGTCCGACCGTTTAGGTCCCTCACTTTGCCATATCGTGCGCGAGTAGCAGCCATCTCACAAATAGCCGGCACTGGTCCCATCCCGTCGGGTTGGCGTCCGTCGCCAGATTGCCGTCAGAACCTATCTGACCCGGGAGACGTTCTGTTCTGGATCGGGGATTTCAGGGTAGAGCTGAGCCCGCTACAATCGACGCGTGCACTTCGTCTACATCGTCCGCTGCGCGGACGGCACGCTGTACACCGGCTATGCGCGAAACCCGCGTGCGCGCGAACGGGCGCACAACAGCGGCCGTGGCGCGAAGTACACCGCGGGCCGGCGTCCGGTGCGGCTCGTGTATCAGGAAGCGTTCCGGTCTGTAGGGAAGGCGCTGGCACGCGAGTACGTGGTCAAGCAACTTACTCGCGCGCAGAAGGACGCGTTGGTCGTCAGCGGGAGACGGCGCCACCACTGAACCAGTACTTCCAGAAGCGACTGTGAAGCGAATTGTTGCGGCGGCGTTGGTGCTCGCACGTCCGGCGGCGTCCTCAACTCGCCGTTGCGGCGTTGATCGAGAGTAATCCCGTCCGCACAGCGGTCCGGCCCGTATAATCGCGTCACATTTGGCCCTGCCCCCGGCACGCGCATCGGCATCTACGAAATCACCACGCAGATCGGCGCCGGGCATGGGAGAGGTCTATCGCGACGACCGACAGCAATCTGATGAGCAGCACGTACGCTGCACCCCACACCATGAATCGCATCACGAATACCGTCCTTCGATTCGTCGCGGCGCTGCTGATCGCCAGCGCGACGGCTGGAGCGCGAGCCGGAGGAGCGCGAGCCGTGCAGGCGAGCCGCGCCACCCCCCGCGCGTCCTCACGCTTCCACATCGAGGAAGCGACAATTGCCGACGTGCATCGCGCCATCCAGCAGGGAGAAACGACCTGCCGCGCGACGGTCGAGTCGTACGTCGAACGCGCCCGCGCCTACAACGGCGCGTGCACGCAACTCGTCACGCGTGACGGCAAGCCGATCCTGCCGGCCACCGGACCGGTGCGCGCTGGCGCGCCGGTCTCGTTCCCAACGTCGACGCTGTCGGTCGCGTCCGTGCTGCCGACATTCGAGGCGTACTCCGGATCGCCGCTCGATCTCGGACGGATGGAGCCGACGCAATCCGATCCGGCGGTGCAGCAGCAGTACGGAATGGTCGCCGGCATCGAGAACGCCGGTCAGATCAACGCGCTCAGCACGCTGAACATCCGCGGCGAACGGTCGGTGACGTGCAAGGCCGAGTGCGATCGGGCGCCGGCCGCCGGCCCGCTCCCGGCGAGTTGTCCGGCATCGTGCGATGCGTTTCGACGCCAGCCCGACGCGCTCGAACGCGCGTCGGAACTGGACGCGAAGTACGGACGGCGTCCGGATCTCAAAGCGATGCCGATGTACTGCGTCGCGCTGTCGTTCAAGGACGTCTACGACACGACCGACATGCGCACGACCGGCGGCGCCGACGTGAACTACGCGATGGACGCGCCGCCGAGGGACGCGACGGTCGTGTCGGAACTGCGCGCGAAAGGCGCGATCATCTACGCGAAAGCGAATCTCGACGAGTACAACGCCGGCGCCGGCGATCCCGGCGGCGCCGCGCGTCCCACCGCTCGCGGCTACGGCGCGGGCGCAAGGAGTACGTGGGGCGGGACGGCGTGCAATCCGTACGACACGGCGCGCGAGACCGGCGGATCGAGCTCGGGATCGGCGGCCGGCGTCGCCGCGAACCTCGTGCAATGCTCCATCTGCGAAGAGACGGGCGGCTCATGCCGCCAGCCGGCGTGGCGCAATGACATCGTCGCCTTCGTCACGACGAAGGGACTGATTCCGTATGGCGGCGCGATCGGCGCCGATCCGTATCTCGATCGTGGCGGCATTCAGTGCCGCACCATCGCCGATGCCGCGGCGGTGCTCGACGCGCTGAAGGATCCGCAGCGCGGCTATTTCGATCCGCGGGACATCTACACGGCGCTGCCGAAAGGTCTCATCTCGCCGCAGCCGTACGCGTCGTATACGGCGCCATCCGCCGGGGCGAGCGCCAAGAAGCCGCTCGCCAGCATGCGGATCGGGATCGTCCGCGAGTACATGGTGAAGCACGCGGCCAACGATCGCGCGATGAGCGACATCGTCAACGGGGAGATCACGAAGGTGCTGCGCGATCAACTCGGCGCGGCGATCGTCGAGTCGGTCGACCCGCTCTACCCGGACGACCCGTCGATTCCGAACATGACCTATACGTTCCAGCAGGCGCTCGCCGAGATCCTGCCGCTCCACTTTCCGGAATACATGCAGCGGGCGTCCGCGGTCGCCGGCTACGACGTCGCCAAGCGTGACTACATGGTGAAGGCGGGCGAAGGGCTCGCGCCGTGGCCTGACAGCGTCAACATGCGGAGCGTCAACAGTCCTGGTTCCGCCACGAACTTCGGCTACAACCTCGCACAGTACCTGCTCCGCCGCGGCGACGAGCGCGTGAAGGACTGGGCGACGCTCAACGCGAACGCGAAGTACTACTCCGCGGGACGCGTCGCGGCGATGAAGAACTGGGAGAACGCGATCGATCTCGTATCGGCTGGCATGACGCAAAACCTCAAGATGCGCGAGGTCCTGCGGCTCGTGGTGATGAAGGTGATGCGGCAGAACAGTCTCGACGTCCTCGTCAACCCGACAACGACGATTCCGCCGGCGAAGATCGGATTCGCAAACCAGCCGCAGGTCAACAGTCGACCGGTCGGACGATTTCCGACGAGCGCCAACATCGGCGTGCCGGAGATCACGGTGCCGGCGGGGTTCAACACGGTCGTCTACGAACCGCGCTTCGCGCTCAACGCGTCGAAGGACGCCTACGTCACGGTCGCGAACGAGGACACGCCGTCGACGTTGTCGCGTCCGATGCCGGTCGGCATCTCGTTCTGGGGCGGCCCTGGCGAAGAAGGCGTGGTCATCAGAGCGGCGGCTGCATACGAAGCGGCGACCCACCATCGGCGTGAACCGCAGGCGTTCGGCGCGATCCGCACGCGCCGCGCGACTCAATAACTTCAGGTCGGGCAGGTCGGCGGGTCTGGCGGGCCCATAATCTGCGAATGGCAACTCGACTCACGCGTCGCGACTTTTGTCAGGTCATCGCCCTTGAACTCCTCAATCGCGTTGAAAGGCGCGTTACCGGTGAAGAAGGCAATCGTCGCGTTCAATCCGCCGCCCGGGAGTAGCATGAGGGGGAAGCCGGACCCAGCCTCCTCGGTAGTAAATGCGAACGGAGCCCTTTTCATAGAACTTTCCCTTTCCTCTGCTGCCCGGCTGTTGGCCAAACACACGCGGCACGGCCGTCGTTGCCGCCACGGCAGCGCCCGCTGCTAGTAGCGCACGTCTCTTCAAGTCCATAGTCGACGTTCTCCTTGACGTCGACATTTTAAGACCGTTCGACGGCCCGGCACCAACCGCCGTTTTCCGCTCGAAACGATGCGGCTGTGCGCGACGGCTGGCCATTCTTTTCTGTCGCGCTGGCGATGACGTGGCGCTGTCTGTACGCGCTGATCGTCGTGGCTGTCGTCGCCGTGCTCGCTCCGCTGATCGCCGCCGCACTCTGGCCGATGTATTCGCGTGTCGGCATCGGGGTCAGCGTCGTCGCGTTCGCCGCCGCTGTGCTCGCCAAAAACATCACGATGGCGCGTCGATTACGTCGAAGCTCAAAGAGAACGCGATCAACACGCCGGAATGATGGAACTGGCAGATATACCGGGCTTAAAACTGGGAGGCCCCACAAGGGCCGTGCGGGTTCGATTCCCGCTCCCGGCACCACCAACCAACAGCACTCCTACACACGCTTGATCGCGACGGGGCTCTGACGGAAGCATCCGCACAGAGTTTTCCGTTCCGAACGGCAGGGAGATTAAGTCAGCATGCCTTCAGCATGGCTTTTTCCCGCCGATCACAACCGATCTCGACCAACCATAACCGACCACGTCGATCGAGAATCGCCAATGTTTCTGGTGTGAAATGTGGTTGGGGCGAGAGGATTTGAACCCGCCTCCGCCAAGGCTTCGGCGCGCAGGCCTCCGATCCCTCGGTCCCGAACCAACGAAGGAGCCGTGGGAATCTGGTGCAGAACTGGCCACGCCGACCGGAACCTAACATCCGCCTAACGGTTCAAGCCTCCGCCTTGAGCGCCTCTGTGGGCCGGATCCGCAGCGCACGCTGAGTGGACACGATGCACGCAAGGGCGCCGGACAGACCGTGCGACAGACGTTTATGCTCGAAGTGGGCGCGATGTCCGAGACCGTCACCGTCACCGGGGACGCGCCCCTGATCCAGACGGCGATGTCGCTGCAGGCCGACAGCCTCGGGTCGCAGGAGGTACGTGAGTTGCCGGTCAATCGCCGAAACATTCAGAACCTAATCGGCTTGACCGCCGGCGTTGTCATCACGGGCACCGGCGCAGCGGGCGGCTCAGGCGGCGTGCAGATGAACGGTGTCGCGTCGGGCGGCACAGGCATCACGGTCGATGGCACCGAGGCGAACTCGAACCCGGAAGGCAGGTCTCTGACCCAATATGGGAGCGAGAACCAGATCTCGGTCATGAGTCTCGACTCGATCGCGGAGGTCCAGATAGTCAAAGGCGTGCTGCCGGCGGAGTACGGCGGCGTCGCCGGCGGGCAGATCAACGTGATCAGCCGGTCGGGCACGAACAACTTCCACGGGTCGGCTTTCTACAGCGGTCAGAATGAGAAGAGGAATGCGCGCGACTTCTTCTCGACGGCCCAGCACCCAGTGGGCGCCACTTCAATCAGTACGGCGGGACGCTCGGCGGTCCGGTCATGCGCAACAAGGTGTTTTTCTTTGGCACCTATGAAGGATACCGCGAGAGAGTTGAGCTGAACCTCAACACGACGGTGCCGTATCAGGCCGTTCGCGATGAGGTGCTGCGCGCGCTGCCCCAGCCCGAGACGAGAATCGCCCTGGACACGCTGTATCTGCCGACCGAGCCGATCATCTCGGCCACCGGTGTCGTGAACCCGCAAGTCGGCCGATGGCGCGGACTCGGAGTGCGCAGGCGCAGCGAGAACCACGTCGTTGCCAAGACCGATATGGCCGTGCTCAACGGGGCGAACCTCTCCTTTACTTATACACGTCTTCGGCCGTTCTCACTCGACCCTCGACCGAATCCGAACGGCGCGAACGATCGAGAGTTTCCGAACCGGCAGGATCGCATCGCCGCGCAGTATGTGATGACGCGCGGCGCATGGGTGTCGGAAAGCCGGGTTGGATGGAACAAGGCGTACCTGGCGCGTCTCGACAAGTTCCTGTCAGTCATCGGCCCGAACCAGCCAGCCGAGATCATGCCGTACGGCCGCCGCGTGGCGTCCTTCAGCATCAGCGGTCTGTTCGGCACGGCGCACTCCGAAATCCTGCAAATGGCGGGTACGGCCTACAGTCTCGAGCAGAAATTCAGCCGTGGCTTTCAACGGCATCTCGTGAAGACGGGATTCCGCTTCATGCGCGAGACCGGCAGTCACATCAATCCGGAAGATCCCGCATTCACCTACCAGACCTATGCCGACCTTCTCGCGAACGTCGTGAACTCGCATAACACCACGTACGGCGCGCCGCCCCACGGTTCGCGCATGGACCAGTACGGCGCGTTCATTCAGGACGATTGGCGCCTGGGCAACAACTTCGTCCTGAACCTCGGTCTGCGCTGGGACTATTACGGGGTCGCCAAGGTGTATGCCACGACGCCTGTTCCGGTGGAACTCGTCAACTTGGAGAATCCGACCGATCTGCGCAGGCTGGACTTCGGGCCGAAAAGAGATCCACTGAGGCCCTACGAGCCTGACGGCGATAACGTTGGTCCCAGGGTGGGATTTGCGTGGACGCTGGGGCCACATGAGGCGACAGTCATCAGGGGCGGCCTAGGCTATCTCTATAGTCCGACGCTGCCCATGACGGTACGGCAGGCCGTGAATCACCCGACGATTCCGTACCGCGTGGTTTACAACCGGACGGAATCGGCAGCGCGAAACGTCCGGTGGCCGATGTACACGGACGACGCGTTGCCATTGGCGCAGGCCGACTCGGCTGGGCGGGCCGCCGTGTTCTCCTTGATCAACACCAACATCAGCGCGCCTTATACGATTCAGTCAATGGCCAGTGTGCAGCGCGCCTTCGGCCGCACGATGGCCGCAGAAATCGGCTACATCCGGACCGACGGCAACGATTTCCCGCTACAGCGTCAATTTACTCAGGCATTCGACAGAGAGACCGGTCTGCGGCCCAACCCGGCAATCGGCGCGCCTGGTGGCTACTACGTGGACAGCAGTCAGACGCTGGTCTACAACGGACTGCAGACGTCGGTCCGGCGGCGGTGGTACCGAGCGGCGAGAATGCGCCGCACCACATCCTTGTTGATGGGAATATCGAAGGCCAAGACTATCTGCTGAGCGATGCGTGGACAACCCCAGGTCGGATTCCGCTGTTTCATCTCAACGACTGCGGCCATCACTTCCTGAGTGGGCCCCTTCGGGCCCGGCTTCTTCCGTACCGTGGGCGAGAACAGCAGGCGATATTTCCGTTTTTTCAGCGCATGATGGAGCCGCAAGAGCGTTGAGGGTCTCAGGACGATTGCGGACCGGATCAGCCGGCCCGGGCGCATGAGGAGCGCACACACGCCGGCGACCAGGCGATCAGAGACGCGGAGATTCGGTGAACGTTTCCGGGACCGATTGAGGATCAGCAGTTGTTGCTTGACGAGCACGGATTCGGCGACGACGGAACGCGCGCCGCCGGGACCGGCAAGTCGGACGACCGTCGCCAGGAGATGCAGAAGAAGGACGGCCAGATCGCGCACGGCACAATCCTAGCAAGATCGCAACACCCAAGGAATGCTCACGAATTTTGCAATTCGCCACGCACACGCTGGAAGTCTTTGCGGGCGCCGATCCGCCGAAGCAGCGGATCATCAGAACTCGAACGTTTGCCGAGAACATCGAAGCACTGAGCGCCTACCTCGCGTCCCAGGCACCGCCACCGCGCTAGTCACTGCGGGGGACGTGCGCCAGGGCGAGACGTCATCGTCTCCAGCGACGTGTGCATCTCTTTTACCCTGGATGGGTGTTTCGGTGCGACGTTCTGGGTTTCACCGGGATCGGCTGCAAGGTCGTACAACTGAGGAACCGTATCGTTGCCCAGCTCGGTCTGCGTCTGAGCATTGATTTTTTGTCTGGTGCTGGGCCCGATGTACTTCCACGACCCCAGCCGCAGCGCAAGCCCGCTCCCCTGCTCCACGAGGTGACGTCGCCCCGTTTTGGAGCTCCCTAACAGCACCGGCATCATATCGAGGCTGTCGGGCGCATCTCCTGGTGCAAGTGTCTGATTGGTGAATGCCGCAAATGATCTCAGCAGATCGATCTGACACACGAGCGCATCGGATACGCCAGCCTTCACGCGCCGCGGCCATCGAATGACGAACGGGACACGCGTGCCCGCTTCGAAGTTGCTGTACTTCCCGCCGCGAAAGGGACCGCTCGGCCGGTGAATCCCCAGCCTCGCCACGGCGTCGTCCTGATACCCGTCGTCGAGGACCGGACCGTTGTCGCTCGTGAAGATAACGATCGTGTTGCTCGAGAGGGACAACCGATCGAGCGCGTTCAACACCTCGCCCACGCTCCAGTCAAGCTGTGCGATCGCATCGCCGCGCGGTCCCATGCCCGTCCTGCCGACGAAACGAGGGTGTGGGACTCTGGGAACGTGCGGGTCGTGCAGCGCGAAATACAGGAAGAACGGCGCCGATTTGTGCCGTTCGATGAACGCGACCGCTTTGCTCGTGAACACATCGGCCATGTCCTCATCTTTCCAGAGGGCCGCCCTGCCTCCGCTCATGTACCCGATTCGGCTGATGCCGTTGACGATCGTCTGGTCGTGACCGTGGCTCGGTCGCAGCGTTGTCAGCAGCTCCGGATGCGTCCTGCCGGTGGGTGCCTCGCCAACGGGCTTCTCGTAGCTCACGGTGATGTGATCGGCCGGGTCGAAGCCGACGACACGGCGATTCTCGACGTACACCGTCGGCACGCGATCGCCGGTCGCCGGCATGATGAAGCTGGAATCGAAGCCGATGTCATTCGGTGACGGCCTGATCTCTCCGTTCCAGTCCGGTCCTCCCATCGGCCCGAGCCCGAGATGCCACTTGCCGACCACGCCAGTGACGTATCCCGCCTTCTTCAGGACCGAGGGCAGCGTTGTCCGTCCGGGCTCGATAATCAAAGCGGCATCGCCCGGGAGGACTCCCGTGCCGGGCCGGCGGAACGCGTATTCGCCGGTGAGCAGCGCGTACCGCGACGGCGTGCAGGTCGCGGCGGCCGAATGGGCATCGGCCGCTCGACAGGTACCGTTGACCGGGTCCAATCGGCAGCTCGTAGACAGTGCTGGCGGCGAAGCGGTGCGGGATGTCGTTGGCGGAGGGCCCGTAATCCGCCCGGCGATTGTAATAGTCGGAGTAGACGCCCGTTTCACCGAGCGAAGCCGCGCCTTCGTCGGTGTCGTTGCGAAAGCGCGAGACCGTGTACGTCGCCAGCAGGTTGAAGCCGCGCGTGAACCGTTTCTCGACGCGAAGCAGTCCGGCGTGATAGTTCGACGAGCCCAGCGTGGGAAACAGCAGCACGACGTCGGAGAACTGCGGGAATGGCCGATCGGTCTGCGTCGAGGCGGGTCCCATTCGCTCCGGCGGGATCTGATTGAGCGTGAGGTTGCTGCTCGGCAGCTTGCGCGACAGGTTGCCCAGGTACGACGCTTCGACCACGATCCCGCCGGCCACCTCATGTTGGATGCCCGCGTTGAACTGCTGCGCGTAGCCCGTCGCCCGGTTCCGCTCGAAGAAGCTCACATTGGTCGTCGCCGCGCGCCCGCGCGGTACGGCGCCGAAGCTTGCGGTTCGCGCGGCCGACTGCTGATCGACGCGGGGCACGCCGTCGCGCAGATAGAACGGCGCCGTGATCCCGCTGTCGGGGCTGCGGAGCGACACCGATCGTTCGAACCCGAGCGATGCCGAGCTGGGCGCGCCGTGATCGAACGGATGGGCGAAGAAGATGCCGGCGCCGCCGCGGACGACAGTCGACCGGCTCGTGCCGAAGGGACGCCACGCCAGACCGAAGCGGGGACCCACGTTGTTCCAGTCGAGCGCATACGGCGCGCTCGGCCAGCCGTCGGCGCCGGCAAACCGGACCACGCCCGGCGTGCCCGAGACCGGATTGATCGCGTCGGGATCGAATCCGTTCATGCGATCGTTGCTGTCGCGTATCGGCGTGTCGGTCTCCCACCGAACGCCGAGGTTCAGCGTCAGGCTCGACCCGATCGTCCAGTCGTCTTGCGCGAACGCGGCCAGATACCAGCTCGATCGATCCAGGGCCTCGGTCTCGCGCACGTCGAAGCTGGCTGGAAATCCGACCAGGAGGCTGGCGAGGCCGAGGCCGGTGCCGGCGACACCGGGCTGACCCGTTGGCTGCGTCGTGAAGCTGAAGTTGCCTGATATCGACGGACGATTCACCTCGAAGTTGAACGACGGCCTCATTTCCACGCCCACCTTGAGCGCATGACGGCCGCGGACCCACGAGAGCGAATCGACGATCTGATGTTGTTGAATCGGAAACTGCCGCCGCTCGTGCGTGGTCGCTCCGAGCGGCGCGATCCCGGCGATCGACACGCGCGGAAACGCGTCGTTCTCCACGCCGGCCAGGCCGAGCCTCGAGGGCCATGGCTGTCCCAGTCCGAACGACAACTGATGGTTGATGCGCGTGCTGTACGTATAGCGCAGCTCGTTGACGGCCGATGCGCCGAGGACGCGCGTGTAGCCGATGTAGAAGTAGTGCTGGTGCCGCAAGGTCGGCGTCAACGTGTCGGCGGCGCGCTCGGGAAAGACGCTTGTGAAATCGGCGTTGTCGCTGTTGTAGAGATACCGGCCGTTCAGCCGATCCCGGACGCCGAGCGTCTGGTCGATCTTCACGGTGTAGTTGTCGCGCGTCAGTCGCTGTACGTAGTTGCCGGTGAAGTTGTTCGCGCCGCTGACATTGTCGGGCGGCCGGTTCGGCGCCGGGTACAGCGCGAGAAGCTTCACGGCGACCGGATCCAGACGATCCAGCGGAATGCGGTTGCCGGGGAACGGCGTGCGCACGAGCCGCCCGCTCTCAGTCCGCGTGGTGTTCGGATCGTAGATGGCGATGAGATTGCCGCGCGCGTCGAAGGTCTGCGAGAAATCGCCGGCCCGCTGGAGCGGTGTCGGGACGGTGAGCGTGCGCGTCAGTCCCGTCCGGCGTCGTGATCCTTCGTACGCGACGAAGAAGAACGTGGCGTCGCGTCGAATGGGGCCGCCGGCCGTCCCGCCGAAGACGTTGTATCGAAGCGGCGCCTTCACGTTGCGGCCATCTTCCACCGGCGCGAAACGATTGGCGGCATCGAAGGCGTCGTTCCGCGCGTACTCGAACAGGCTGCCGCGCAACTGATTCGTCCCCGATTTGGTCGTCGCGATGATGACGCCGCCCGCCGATCCGCCGTACTCCGCCGAGTAATTGTTGGTGAGAATCCTGATTTCCTGAATGGTCTCGACCGGCGGATCGATATCGACCTGTCCGATGCCCAGGCGCATGTTCTGCCCGGTCCCCCCGTCGATCCAGAACATCTGGCTCTGCGTGCGTCCGCCGGCAAGGCTGAAGTTCGGCTTCGAGCCGGCGTCGTAGTTCACGAACGTGGCGGCGCCGGTGGTCTTGATCAGGTTCATCGCGCGGCGATCGCCGAGCGGGACATCCTGTACCGTTCGGGCTTCGATCAGCTGTCCGAGCGCAGAGGTTCGCGCCTCGGTGAACGGCGCCTCGCCCGACACCGTGACACTGTCGGCGAGCTGGCCGAGCGAGAGCCGGATGTCGATCGCGACCGTCGCGGCGGTCGTCAGCGACAGACCTGCTTGCCGGTACGTGCGGAAGCCCGCCAGTTCGGCTTCGATCGTGTACGTGCCCACGGGCAACAGCGTGAGCGCGTAGAAGCCGCGGTCGTTGCTCGTGGCCGACGTGCGCTGGCGAGTGTCGGCGTTGACCGCCGTGACCACCACGCCGGGCAGGACGGCGCCCGTCGAATCGGTGATGATGCCAGAGATGGTGGCGGAGGCTGACTGCGCCGCCGAGATTGACGCGACGCTGAGGATCGTCGCCAGTGCGACCGCGAGAGGACGCGTCAGCATCCGGAGTCCCGCAATTGAGGCGGATCGCTAGTGCGGCGTATCGCGATGCGCCCTGCGGCCCACGAGCCACGGATCCCGTGTGCGCTCACGAAAACCGGTCATCTTGAGCTGCACGACGACACGGTGGCGAACCCGTGCGTGAAGCGCACCGCCGACGCTGCGAATGCGTCGATGTGCGGCGTGGAGATGGCTCGGTTTACGTAGCAGCCCAGGTCGAGTCCTTGATCGTCGGCGATGATCAGCAGCGCGCTCGCGCGGCGGCCTGGCTGCGTGCGCGCCGCCGTCGCGGCCGCCTCCCCCGTCACGAGGAATTCACGGCGTGTGAGCGTCATAGACGTTCGAGTCGAGAACACGGAGCGTGCGGGAGCGCACAAAGAAATTCAGCTCTGTGTGCTCGCGCATCCTCTGTGTCGACTCGGTCTTCCAGGTCCGGCCGAAGCCGGACGCCACGTGAGCTTACGCCGGCAGGGCAACCCCGTCAATGATCGCTCATTGACAGCGACGGCCAATGTGGTCATCATGACTACATGGCTCGACGTGCGACCGTTGGTGCTCGTGAACTGAAGACGCGGCTTGGCGGGTATCTGCAGCAGGTCCGCCAGGGCCGGACGCTCGTGATCACCGACCGTGGTGAACCTGTCGCCGAGCTGAAGCCGCTCCATGGTGCCGGCACTGAGGATGCCAAACTCGAACGGCTGAAGGCTCTCGGTGTGGTCACCCGGCTGGAGAACCGACCACTTGCGCCGTTTCGCGCCGTTCGCAGCCACGGACCGTCAGTTGCTGACGCTATCGTTGAAGACCGGGACGATCGAGTGTGACTCGCTACTTCGACGCGAGCGCGCTGGTAAAACGGTACGTCAGGGAAACCGGCAGCGTCATGGTGCGCCGCCTGCTCGCCGCGGGGATTGTCGCAAGCAGCCGGCTGTCCGAGGTTGAAGTGTCGTCTGGCGTGATCCGTCGGGCGCGAGAGGGAGCATTCACGAGTCAGCGACGCGACCGGATCCTGGCCGCCTTCCAGCGAGACGTGCCCGCTCTCGCCATCGTGGAGATGACTCCGGAGATCACCGCCGACGCGCGTGCCCTGCTCCTGCGGCATTCTCTCCGCGCGGGTGATGCCATCCAGCTTGCAAGCTGTCTGTACTTGCAGCGGCACCTCGGCCAACCGATTCCGGCCGTGGCATTCGATAGACGTCTCGTGCAGGCGGCGCGCGCGGAGGGGTTGACCGTCATCACCGCTCGCGGCCGTCACCTGCGGGGAACGAAAGCGGCGCGAGTCGCGACGACAGAACGAGAACCCGACTGAGGGCCGGGTATGCGCGCGCCTCGCGCCTTGCCGGGCTGGCGCCTCGCCGCCCACAACGTCCACCTTATTCTTCCGCGGGCCCTAACTCACCGGTGTCATTTCACCTGATCGAGGATCGAGGGTCAACGGACTTCCTACCTTGTAGTTGCCGATCGTGCCCGCGACGCCGGGCGTCAGAAAGATGAGGGCGTACACATTGCGCGTGTTCAGCGGCAGCTCGCCAATCCGCCGGTTGTCGACCGGCTCTCGCGCCTTCTCAGTCGTCGCGTGTGACCTTGAAGTCGCTCTTCATCGAACCCTGGGTCCACGTGCCAACGAGCGACCGGCGGCGGTTCGTCACGTCCTGAATCGTGGCGTCGATCACGATTGGCATCGCGTTCGTCCCCTTTGGCGTGGCCTCGAAGTGGACCGACCAGTTGCCGGGGTCGAGCGTGACCTTGTCGAAGCGGACCGAATCGGGTCCTGGATTCAACATCCCGGTGACAGCCTTGCCGTCGAACTCCAACACGACCGTGACGTCGTGGCGCTCGGTCGCCGTGGGTCCCCACGTGCCGTGCCACGTGCCGACGAGCGGATGACCTTCCTGCGCACGCGCGACCGCCGCGCTCGCACCACAGACGATCGCGAGCACCACACCGAACGTTCGTCCGCTCGTCGGTCTCATCGCAGTCGTGAATAGTCGCGTTCGTTGTCCTGGCAGAAGTACTCTTGCATCTCGCCGCCCGGCGAACCGTCCCAATTCGTGTAGGTCCACGGCATCGTGAAGCCGCCCCTCCACGAACGCGTGTATGCCTTCGGATCGTCGACGGTCACTTCGTACTTCAGCGTGTCGAAGTCCGGCCGCGAGAAGCGCTCCGTCAGGTGCAGGGCATCCGTGTGTGGCAGCCCACCACGATGGAACCAGAACTTCTCGTTGTAACCGGTGGACTCGACGATGAGCGTGTCGCCTTCCCAGCGTCCCATGGAGTAGCCGAAGTAGGTCGGGATCAAATCCGCATCATCGAGCTTGGGAAGCGGCCGACCGTCGAGATAGATGAAGCGCCAGCTTCGCGGTCCGCCGCCGAAGATGATCGTGATCCGTTTGCGGTCGGGCTGCTCGATGAACTCGAAGCCGTTCGGCGTCTGGAACTGCCGCGGGCCTCCGGGCGGCAGGCAGCGCGCGTGCGGGTCGTCCTTCTCGCCCTGCTTCAGCCTCGCGTCGTACAGCGCCTTCGACCACGGCTGGAACGGCAGCTCGCTCACGTCGTGGTTGGTGGGCAGGCTGCTTCCGCGCCTGCCGACAATCGATCCGCCGCCACCCCAGAAGCCGCTTCCACCGGGAGGCGCGCCAAGATTGACGCGGCCACTGGCGTGGCGCGGGGTCGGTTTCGAGGGACCGCGCTCGCCGCGACCGCGTCCCGGACCGGGCGTTTCTCTCGGTCCCGGTGGTTGCTGTGCGACGGTCGGCGTTGGCAGGAGCGCCCAGGACAGCGAGGACAGGACGGCCGCTCCCGCGAACAACATCAGCCGGTTGACGTGAGTCCCGATCATCGGCGGGGCTCCCCATCGCCGAAGCTGGGCGCGGCGCCAAGCCGCTGGCCCGTCGCCGCCAGCGTCACCACACGTGCGGTGCCGTGATGGGCGCCATCTTTAGCGGCCCAGCCTTCCACGATCAGCATGTCTCCGATCTTCATGCTCGAGCGCCTCCAGCCGTAGCGCTGAAGCACCGCGGGCGCGCCCATCTCGAACGCCCAATTGGCGATGCGACCGCTCGCGGGATCCTTCACGTCGATGTAGAAGTAGGCGTGCGGGTTCATCCACTCGATCCTCGTCACGGCGCCGGTGAGCTTGAGCGGCTTGTCCTGGTCGTACTCGGCCGCAAACGAGTGATGGGCGACGACAGGGGCGATCGCAGTCAGGGCGATCACAGCCACGGCAAACGTCAACCTTGTCAGTCGCATCGCAGGATCTCCTCTCTCGGCTGTTAGATTGTAGACTGTCGCACCCGGGAGACCTTGATGGAAATCCGACGCTGCCTATGAGCTGAGCGGAGAGTACTGAGGGACCGTGGCCACCTGAATTCAGCCCACGTCAGCCGTCAGTTTCAGGAGGAACGATGTCAACGATCCTCGAGAACCAAGGCACGCCGCGAGCGCGCCGGAGTGACCCGTCGACTGTTCTTCACCACGCCGCCTGGGTGTTTCTGCTTCTTGCCGCGGCCGTCCCGACAGGGGCGCAGACCACGCTCGGCACCATTCGCGGAACGATCGTCGATCAGCAGCAGAACATCGTGCCCGGCGCCAGCGTCGTGGTCACCGACGAATCGACCAACGTTGCGCGGGAAGCGCGGACCGACGAGCAGGGACTCTTCGAGATTCCGAACCTGCGTCCCGGAACATACACCGTGACGGCGGCTCTCAGCGGGTTCAAGAAAGTGGCGCGCTCGGGCGTGGTGCTGCGCGCCGCATCCATCGTGCGCACGGACCTGACTCTCGAGCTCGGCGAACTGCAGGAGGTCGTGTCGGTGCCCGCCGGGGCAAAACAACATCACGATCGAGAGTCAGGCGATCGCGCGTGGCCTCGACGAGCAGCAGTTGCGCGATCTGCCGCGCAACAGCCGCGACATCCAGGACACACGGTGCCGGCGAGCGCGGTGCCGCTCGGCAACGTGGACACCGATCCTGCATCCAGAGCGCGCTTGCCGTTCCCGATCTATGGCACGTTCATGGACATCACCGAGAATCGCGGCGAGGGCCAGTTCAACGCGTTGCAGTTCGAATTGCAGCGCCGCTTCAAGG
>MNEX01000221.1 GCA_001917905.1 Acidobacteria bacterium 13_1_40CM_65_14 | reverse complement strand
GATCAAAAGATCGTCAAGGACGGCATCATCCCCGGCGAGATCCTCGCGACGGCCCGCAGTTTTCGGAAGCAGTGCGTCAACATGAATCCGCCCGGCGGCGTCTGGTGCCACATCACCGGTACGGATCTCGTCCGTGACCGTGACGGACAGATCTACGTGCTGGAAGACAACCTGCGCTGCCCTTCGGGCGTGTCGTACGTCCTTCAGAACCGCGTCGTCATGAAGCGCACGTTTCCCCGGGTGTTCGAGTCGTCGCGGATTCGTCCGGTCGACGACTACCCGAGCCGGCTGCGCGACATGCTGGAGTCGTTGGCTCCCGCCGCCGTCGAGTCACCGCGCGTCGTCGTGCTGACCCCCGGGATTCATAATTCGGCCTACTTCGAGCACTCCTTTCTGGCGCAGCAGATGGGGGTGGAGCTCGTCGAGGGGCGCGACCTCGTCGTGTCGGACGGCTTGGTCTGGATGGGCACGACAAAAGGATTCGAGCGGGTCGACGTCATCTACAGGCGGATAGACGATGATTTTCTTGACCCGAAAACCTTCCGCCCCGACTCGGTCCTTGGCGTGCCCGGCTTGATGGACGTGTACCGCGCCGGACGTGTGGCGCTCGTCAACGCTCCGGGCACCGGCGTGGCCGACGACAAAGTTGTCTACGCGTACGTGCCAAAGATCGTCAAGTACTATCTCAATGAGGAAATCATTATTCCCAATGTGCCGACGTTCGTCTGCGCCGAGGAGAGTGATCGGAAACACGTGCTGGCGCGTCTGTCCGAGCTTGTGGTGAAGGCAGCCAACGAATCCGGCGGGTACGGGATGCTCGTGGGCCCGAGCTCGACCAAAGATCAGCAGGCGGATTTCGCTGGCCGGATCGAAGCCAATCCACGCAACTACATCGCGCAGCCCACGCTGTCGCTGTCGCGGGTGCCGACGATCGTGGACGGCGCGTTCAAGGGACGGCATGTCGACCTGCGGCCGTACATCCTCTACGGCGAGGACATCTTCGTGCTGCCGGGCGGTCTGACGCGCGTCGCGCTCAAGGAAGGCTCGCTCGTCGTCAATTCCTCGCAAGGCGGCGGTAGCAAGGACACCTGGGTGCTCGCCGACGATCCTCCCGGCGAGGGGACCGTGGCGGCGACCCGTCACGTGCAGGTGCAGGTGCAGATGCAAGCCGCCGCCAGCGCCGGAGCGCAATCCTAATGCTCGCGCGGGTGGCCGATTCGATTTACTGGATGAGTCGCTACGTCGAGCGCGCGGAGAACGTCGCGCGGTTCATCGAGGTGAATCTGAACCTCATGCTGGACCTGCCCGTCGGATCCGCCCAGCAGTGGCAGCCGCTGGTGGCCACCACCGGCGACGCGGAGGAATTCGCGAAACGGTACGGCACGGCGACCCAGCACAACGTCATCCAGTTCCTCACGTTCGATCCGGAGAACGTCAACTCGATCTGCTCCTGCCTGCGGGCGGCCCGCGAGAACGCCCGCTCCGTGCGCGAGATCATCTCGTCGGAGATGTGGGAGCAGCTCAATGAGTTCTACCTGCGAGTGAATTCCGCCGCCGCCGGAAGCCGGACCGACCCGCAGGATCTCTTGCGGTCGATCAGGAGGTCCGGCCATCTGTTCTCGGGCGTGACCGACGCCACGATGACCCACAACGAGAGCTGGCACTTCTGCCAACTGGGAAGCATGCTGGAGCGCGCCGACAAGACGTCCCGCATTCTCGACGTGAAGTACTTTCTCCTGCTGCCCACCGCGGCCGACGTCGGCACGACGTCCGACGACATCCAGTGGGCCGCCGTCCTGCGCTCAGCCAGCGCGTTCGAGATGTACCGGAAGTGTCACGGGCGCATCGCGCCCGAACGGGTCGTGGAGTTTTTGCTGTTCGAGAAGGAGTTCCCGCGTGCCATCCAGTACTGCCTCATGCGCGCGCGGGCGTCGGTACATGCGATCTCGGGAACGCCGACCGGGATCTTCCGGCATCCGGTCGAACGCTTGTTCGGGGAGCTCTGCTCCGAGCTCGCGTACGCGCGCATCGAGGCGATCATCACGTCAGGGCTGCATGAGTACCTCGATCGCCTGCAGACCAAGATCAACCAGGTCGGTAACGGGATTGCCGAAACGTTCTTCGCCGCACGAGGCGCGCCGCCCGTCCGGAACGCGAAGGGACGAAGGGCCGCCCACGCGTTCGTCGTCTGAATGGGCGCGGCGTTGACGCGGTGAGTGCGCGGCTTACCGGACGCCGGCGGCGGTCTCGATGACGCTCACCTCGACATGCATGCTGCGGAACGCCGAGGCCGGACCGATGAACGTGCCCCACAGGGGCAGCGCGTTCCGCTGGTCCCACGCCACGGCGACACGAATCAGGTTGCGATTCCCCACGATGCTGTTCGTGGGATCGAAATCGACCCATCCCGCTCCCGGCAAGTACGCCTGCATCCAGGCGTGCGTTGATCCAGCACCGACGGCGGCGCGTCGCTTCCCGTCTGGCATGAAGATGTAACCGCTGACGAAGCGCGCGGCGATCCCGAGTGACCGAACGGCTTCCATCATGAGCACCGCGAAGTCCCGACAGCTGCCGCTGCGGCGCCGAAGCGTCTCGCCCGGACTTTGGACACCCTTCTCGCTCCGCCGCAGATACACGAACTCGTCCTTGATGCCGCGCGTCATCGAGTGGAGCAGGCTCATCGTGGTTGGCGATCCGGACGATGTCAGGAAGCGCTCCGTCCACGGACCGACGTCGTCGGACGGATATTGGCGCGCCAGGGCGCCGACGAGATCAGGCCGTTCGTCATCCGAATAGCGAAAGGGAAAGGTCTGCGCCCCAATCTCGAGGGCATAGTCGGGAAGCGGCGTCTCTAAATGTTCGAGCGTGATCGTGCTGTCGAAACGAAGCTCGGACGCCGCTTCGTCAAACGTTGCGATGGCCACCGAATTGTCGAAGACGTCGTGAAGCCACCGAAGGGCCGACGGCCGCGGCAGGATATCCAGCTTCGTGCTGAGGAGCCGGAGATCGTGACTCTCGCGCGGCCGAAACATCATGCGGTGTTCGCCAAATTTCACGGGCTCCGAATATCGGTAGGTCGTGACGTGCCGCACTCTCAGAAGGCGCATGTGGTCCCGAGGGCTTACCTGACCTCGTCGGTCCAGACCGTGAAACCCGCGAGCGTGCTGGGACCGAACGTGTTGCTGATCGCCACATCCGTCGCATCGCGTCCACGCGCGATGAGCACGCGGCCGATCCGCGGAATGTTGTTCCGCGGATCAAACGTATGCCAGCGGCCTCCGATATAGGCCTCGAACCAGGCGGCAAAATCCATCGGACTGTACGGCGGCGGGATGCCGATATCGCTGAGATAGCCCGTGCAGTAGCGCGCCGGAATGTTCATGCAGCGGCAGAATGCGATCGCCAGATGCGCGTAGTCGCGGCACACACCTTTGCCTTCCTCGAGAGCCTCCCACGCCGTTCTCGTCGATCGGGCATCCTGGTAGCTGAAGGTGATGTGGCGATGGACGTAGTCGCAGATGGCCTGGATGCGGCGGGCGCCGGTGGGCGACTTGCCGAACAGATCCCAGGCGATGCCGGTCAGCCGATCGGTCTCGCAGTAGCGGCTTCCGAGGAGGAATTGGAGCGACTCCTCGGGAAGATCTTCCACCGCATGCTGGTGCTCCGATCGGGCGATCGGGTCGGGCTCCCCTGTGTCGTTCAGCAATGAGCTCGCTGACAGTCGCAATCGGCCCGTCGGCGCAACGATGCGGGTGCACCAGTTGCCAAAGCCATCCCTGTAGGACGTCATGGGGACGAACGGGTCCGCGATCATTCGGTCGGGAACGACGATGTCGCTGGCGCGCGTGTGATGGATGTTCAACATCAGCACCATCGGCGTCGGTTGCGGACAGTCGTAGATCAGCTCGTACCCGACGCGGATCTGCATGGTCGTCAGACAATCATTCGCCGCAGGTGAGGCACTCATAGTTTCTTTCGATGCTGGAGGCCGGTCGATGAGGGCTGACCGCGATGTGCGAATTGCGGGAGAATCAGGACTCAGTAAAGCGGACTCGTCCTCTAGTGGACCGTATCAACTGAAGGAGTACTAGCCACAACCAGCCTTCGACCGCGATTTTCGGGCCGCGACAACGCGGGGTCCCCGCCGCGCACGCTTGCGCGGTGGGGTGCGAGCGGAGCGGCCCGATAGTAATTCGGAAGAGACACGCTACTAGAGCATGCGCTTGTTGTGAGGCCACCGCAACGACAATCGTCCGAACCGATGAGAGGCACCACGTTAGTCCAGCGGAGGGATAGAGCCAGCCTCTGCCGGCGGCGCGTCGTCCTCCGCCGCCGGCGCCACGCTGACGCCGACGTGAAGCGTGTGGTCACGACCGCCGAGCACGACGCCACGCAGCGGGCTGACGTCGCCGTAGTCGCGGCCCCAGGCGAGCGTCACATGGCGCTGGGATGGCAGCACGTCGTTGGTGGGATCGAGATCCACCCAGCCTAGCGGTGGACACCAGACGGAGAGCCAGGCGTGAGACGCGTCGGCGCCGACGAGCCGCGGCTGTCCCGGCGGCGGTTCGGTCAAGAGATACCCACTGACGTACCGCGCGGCGAGCCCGAGCGACCGAAGGCAGCCGATCTGCAGGTGCGCGAAGTCCTGACAGACGCCGCGGCGATCGGCGAGCACGCGCGTCACCGGCGTCGCGATCGTCGTCGATCCGGGATCGAAGGTGAACTCTTCGTGAATCCGGTGCATCAAGTGGACTGCAGCCGCGACCAACGGCCGCTGCGCGGCGAACGAGTCGCGCGCGAACGCGGCCAGCTCCGGGGCCGTGACGGCGTACGGCGACGGATAGCTGAACTCTGAGGCGTCTGCATACGGCGCGCCCCGCTGGTAAAAGAGCTCGTCGCGGACCGCTTCCCACGGCGCGCCGGCGTCGAGAGCGATCGGCGACTCGGTCGCGATCACCTCCACGACGCTTCGTCCCACCACGCGCAACTCGTCGTACGGCGTCAGAATCGTAAACTGGTCGACGGCGTTGCCGAAATAGTCGATCCGCTGCACACGGCTGGCTGGCGCCGGCTCGATCACGAGCTCGTGCCGCCGCACGCACTGACGCGGCAGCGTGCGGGGCGTCAGGTACGCCACGTGCTGCGATGTCGACACGCCGCCCGAGTGGACGTAGCGCGTCTCGTGCTCGATGCGATACAGGCCGTCGCTCATGCGCCGACCGTCGAGCGCGGCACGTCATCCACGTGGCTGAAGTAGCGGAGCGAGAGCGCGGAGCCGAGGCGCATGGAGACGTGCTGACACCCCGTCAGCAGCGTCTCGAGCCGCCGCTCGCCACCGAACAACTCGCCCTGGTTGGCGTCGACGTCGGAGTGGCAGTCGTGCAGCAGCTGCTCCACTTCCGCCAGCACGTCGATCAGGCTTGCATCCGGCAGCAGGCGGACGTGCTTGGCGAGCTTCGCCAGCTGGAACCTGGCCGATCGCGGGTTGCGCTCGTCGACGAGCATCAAGTCGACGACCGACTCCCATTCCGGGTGCTGCCTGTGGCGGACGCGGTAGGTCAGCAAGCTGTCCGACAGCTCGAGCAGCCATTCGAGCAGGCCCGATCCGGCTGACGCCTGCTCCGGCGCGACGTCGCCGAGCGTGCTGGAGACGAAGTGCAGCCGCTCGAGGTGACGCCCCAGGCTGAGAAACCGCCAGCCGTCGTCGCGGGTCATGTGGGCCATTTCAAGCCCGCCGACCGCGACGAGGGAGAACAGCGCGTCGTCGATCAACTCGAGCGCGTCGTCGAGATCGAGCACGTGCGATTCCCGCGTGAACAGCTGGAGCAAGCGGTTGAGGACGCGCCAGTTGTCGGTCGACAGCCGGTCGCGCACCGCGGTGGCGACACGCACCGTCTGCTCGACGTTGTACCCGAGGCTGCGGCGGCCCTGGCGATCGACCAGTCCGGCAGTCAGGTCGTGCACGATCGCGGAGGCAGTGCTATCGGGCGGCGGCTGCTCGAGCAGATTCTGACGCGCGCATGCGCGGAGAAACGCAGGATGGAGCCCAGCCGGGACGCCGTCGGCGTCCGTCAGCCGGCCCAGCACCGAGCGGAGCAGCCTCGCGCCGTTCTCGCTCCGCTCCGCGTATCGCCCCAGCCAGAACAGGTGCTCCGCCGCACGGCTCGACGTCGGGGGCTCGCGGCGTGTCTCACGCGGCCGCGCGCGGCGCTCGATCGGCGCGAGCGGCGCCACCGGCACGTCAGAGAGCACCCACGTGTCCTTGCTGCTGCCGCCGCGCTGCCCCGACACGACGTGGCGATCTTCGCCGGCGATTCGCGACAACCCGCCCGGCATCACCCGGTAGTCGCCGCGGCCGTCGGCGAGCAGAAAGACGCGCAGCATCAGCGCGCGGCTCTCGAGGCGCCCGTTGTGCCAGACGGGCGCGTGCGACAGCGGCAGGAACTCCTCCACGACGTACGCGTCGGGCGTGGTGCCAAGCCGCTCCGCCCATTCGCGTCGCGCGTTGGCGTCGAGGTCGGAGACGAACACCGGCTCCATCGACGCGTCGACGAACGCCGGCTTGATCACCCCTTCCGCGAGACGGCGGCGGGCGTCGTCGAGCGCGGCGGTCTCACCGCACCACCAGGTGGCGATGGCCGGCGTCTCGAGCGTCTCGCCAAACAGCCGCTCGCAGATCGGCGGCAGGAACGCGAGCAGCGCCGGTGATTCGAGGACGCTCATGCCGAACGCGTTGGCGACCAGCACGTGCCCCGCGCGCCACGCCTGCACGAGGCCGGGAATCCCCAGCGTCGAATCAGATCGCATCTCGAGCGGATCGCAGTAGTCGTCGTCGAGACGGCGAAGGACCGCGTGGACGTTCCGGAGACCGGAGACGGTCTTGAGGTACACGCGATCATCGCGCACCGTCAGGTCGCCGCCTTCGACGAGCGGAAAGCCGAGCTGCCGGGCGAGGTACGCGTGCTCGAAGTAGGTCTCGTTGTACGGTCCGGGCGTGAGCACCACGACGTGCGGCGCCCCGCCATTCAAAGGCGCGCCGGCAAACAGCATCTGCCGCAGCTCGCGGAAGAAGGACGACAGCGCGTGGACGCGCAACGCGTGAAACGCGTCGGGCAGGACGCGCGACATGATCGCGCGGTTCTCCAGCGCGTAGCCGACACCGGACGGCGCCTGCGTGCGCGTACCGACGACCCGCCATTCCCCGTCGGCGCCGCGCGCGAGGTCGAACGCGACGAGATGCAGAAAGACGCCGTCGGCGGGACGAGCGCCGTGGCAGGCGCGCAGGAAGCCAGGATGCCGGAAGACCAGCGCCGGCGGCACCAGCCCGTCGCGCAGCAGGGTCTGCGGGCCGTACAGGTCGGTCGCGACGGCGTTCAGCAGCCGCGCGCGCTGCCGCAGGCCGCGCCCGAGCCGCTCCCACTCCTGCGCCTTCACGATCAGCGGGAGGACGTCGAGGCTCCACGGACGCTGCCACCCGTCGGCGGTCGCGTAGACGTTGTAGGTGACGCCGTTCTCGTCGATTTGACGGGCGACGCGCTTCTGCGCCTCGGACAGGTACTCCGCGCGCAGCTCCGTCGCGGCGGCGAATTCCGCCCACGGCTGGCGCAACGCGCCGTCGTCGGCCCGCACCTCGTCGAAGTGCCCGTCGGGCACGACGTAGTCCGGCGACAGCGGAAGCTCTGTCACGCTAGTGTCCCTTCCCCATGGATCGTGGCATAAATCCCGGAGCGCGGCGCCCGGGTGACAAGGCGCGACGACCGAGAGTATCGGGAATACTCGAGGGAGGAGCAACGCAGTCAGCCGGGATGCCCCGCCCGGGAGTTATGTCACGAACCATGGGGATGGGACACTACGTTCGCAGGTCCAGCGTGTAGGGAAACTCCAGGCTCCGCTCCGGACGGCCGGCGCGGACGCGCCCCGGCGTGTGGGCGAGACGCGTGAACCTGGCGAGCCGGCGGCTCTCGGCCTCGTAGCTGTTCACCGGGAACTGATCATAGTTGCGTCCGCCGGGGTGCATCACGTGATACTGGCAGCCCGCGACCGACTGCTCCATCCAGTTGTCGACGATGTCGAACGTGAGCGGCGTGTGCACCGGAATCGTCGGGTGAAGCGCCGACGGCGGATGCCAGGCGCGGTAGCGGACGCCGGCGACGAACTCGCCGTTGCGCCCCGTCGGCTGCAACGGGAGCGGCCGGCCGTTGCACGTGATCACGAAGCGATCGCCCGTCAGCCCTGTGACGAGCAGCTGCAACCGCTCCAGGGATGAATCGACGAACCGCGTCGTGCCGCCCGCGGATCCTTCTTCACCCAGCACGTGCCACGGCTCGAGTGCTTGCCGCAGCGTCAGGTGAATCGCGCGTGCCGACAGCTCGCCGGCCAGCGGAAATCTGAACTCGAGATGGGGCGCGAACCATTCGGACGACAGCTGGTAGCCGGCCCGTCTCAGCTCCTCGATCACGTCGTCGAAGTCGAGCGCGACGAAGTACGGGAGCATGAACCGATCGTGCAGCTCCGTGCCCCAGCGCGTCAGGCCTGCGGTGTACGGCTCGCGCCAGAAACGCGCGATCAAGGCGCGGAGCAGCAGCTGCTGCACGACGCTCATCCGGGCATCGGGCGGCATCTCGAAGGCCCGCAACTCGAGAAGGCCGCGCCGCCCCGACGAGAGGTCCGGCGAGTAGAGCTTGTCGATGCAGAACTCTGCGCGGTGCGTGTTGCCGGTGACGTCGACCAGCAGGTGCCGCAGCGCACGATCGACGAACCAGGGCGGCGTCGCGCTGCCCGGCGGCGCGAAGCGCGAGAACGCGATCTCGATCTCGTACAGGCTGTCGTGCCGCCCTTCATCGATTCGCGGCGCCTGGCTCGTCGGGCCGAGAAACAGCCCGGAGAAGAGGTACGACAACGACGGATGATTGTGCCAGTACGTGATCAGGCTTCGCAGCAGATCGGGACGCCGAAGGAACGGGCTGTCGGTCGCCGACGAGCCGCCCAGGACGAAGTGATTGCCGCCGCCAGTCCCCGTGTGGCGCCCGTCGAGCATGAACTTCTCGGGTGCGAGGCCCGCGTGCCTGGCGTCCTCGTAGAGCGCCGTCGTCTGATCGACGAGTTGATTCCAATTGCGGGCCGGCTGCACGTTCACCTCGATCACCCCAGGATCCGGGGTGACGAGGAAATGCGCCAGCCGCGGGTCGCTCGGTGGCGGATACCCTTCGAGCAGCACGCGCATGCCGAGCGCTCGCGACGTCGCTTCGATGGCGGCGACCAGATCGAGGTAGTCCTCAATGGCCTGGACCGGCGGCATGAAGATGTACAGGACACCGCCGCGCGGCTCGACGCACAACGCTGAACGAACCACTCCGGCGGCCGATTCACCCCGCGATGGGGGATGCCCGGTGACGTCGTCGGCCGGGCGTCGGTCGCCGGAGCCGACACGTGATTGCACCGCCGGATCCGGCACGCCATGAAACCCGGGCCGCGGGCCTGCGGCGGACTGCGGATCGCTCGGCCGCCTCGCGACACCTTCCACAGGAAGCGGCGCGCGTGGCGCGAACGGATCGAGCTCGTCGATCGTGAGGAGGTCGCCAGGCGCAGACCACGGCAGCGAGTCGAGCGGCAGCCGGAGTCCCATCGGCGAGTCGCCGGGAACCAGATAGAGCCGCGCGTCGCGCAGGGACCACGGTCCCGTCGCCCAGCGTCCGTCTCGTCCGCCCACCCGCCGAATCGGCAGGGCGTACCCAACGATGGCGTCGAGACCTTGCGTGAAGACGTGGCGCAGGCGGTCGCGCTCCAGTTCGTCGTCGAGGCGCGCGTCGAAGGGATCCACGTTCACCGGCAGCTTCCGTTCGCGCCAGAGGTAATACCAGACGTCTTCGTAACCCGCCTGCATGTGGCCGGCAGTCACGTCCAACTGCGCGGCGAGCGCGGTGATGAAGCGTTCGGCGTCGCCGGCGCCGTGTCCGTCGGGATGCTGGTCGTCGGCGAAAAGGCTCGCGTCCATCCACGCGGGTTCACCGTCCGCGCGCCAATAGCACCCGAGTGTCCAACGTGGCAGCTGTTCGCCCGGGTACCATTTGCCCTGTCCCTGGTGTACGAAGCCGTTCGCGCCGTAACGCCGCTTCAACCGAAGCAGCAGATCGGCGGCGCGCGCGCGCTTGGTCGGCCCGAGCGCGGCGGTGTTCCACTCGTCAGCGTCGCGATCGGTCGTCGAGACGAACGTCGGCTCCCCGCCCATCGTCAAGCGGACGTCGCCGGCGGCGAAGTCCTCGTCGACTGCGCGCCCGCACGCGAGGATCGTTTTCCACTGCGCGTCGGTGTAGGGCTTCGTGACGCGCGGCGATTCGGCGATCCGCTGCACCGACATCTCGTGGAAGAACTCGACCTTGCACCGCTCAACGCCGCCCGAGACTGGCGCGGCGCTCGTCGGCTCGGGCGTGCATGCCAGCGGAATGTGCCCTTCACCCGCGAGCAGTCCCGACGTCGGATCGAGGCCGATCCAGCCGGCGCCCGGCAGGTATACCTCGCACCACGCGTGGAGGTCCGTGAAGTCGCGGCCGGCACCTGTGGGTCCCTCCAGCGCCTTCACGTCCGGGGCCAACTGAATCAAATAACCGGACACGAAACGTGAGGCGAGTCCGAGGTGGCGAAACAGTTGCGCGAGCAGCCACGTGGTATCGCGGCAGGAGCCTGATGCGAGCTCGAGCGTTCGCTCCACTTCCTGCACTCCGGGGTCGAGCCGGATGACGTACGAGATGTCGTGCTGCAGTTGGCGGTTGACGTCGACCAGGAAATCGATGGTCCGCCGGCGGCGGCGATCGACGCCTTTCAGATAGTGGGCCAGACGCGGCGTGAGCGGCTTGGCGTGCAGAAACGGCTGCAGATCACGAAGCTCCGACGCTTCGTAACAGAACGGAAAGTGTTCGGCGGACGGCTCGAGGAAGAAGTCGAACGGATTGTAGACGGCCATTTCGACGACCAGGTCCACCTCGACCCGAAACTCCTCGACCTTTTCGGGGAACGTGAGACGCGCGACGTAGTTGCTCTGCGGGTCCTGCTGCCAGTTGAGAAAGTGACTGGATGGCGCGATGCGCTGCGAATAGGACAGGATCGGCGTGCGGCAGTGCGGCGCCGGACGCAGGCGAACGAGCTGCGGCGACAATTCGACTGGTTTGTCGTACCGGTACTGCGTCACGTGGCGAAGCGCGACGTGGATGCTCAAGGGATTTTGCAGTTATACCACTAGCGCTCATTTCTTTGTGGCGATGGGGAGATCATCGCGATTGCCCCACTCTTCCCACGCCCCGTAGTAGTTCCGCAGCTTGTCGTAGCCGATCAGGTGCAGCGCGAAGAGATCGACCGATGCGCGCATGCCGACCTGGCAGTATGTAATGACTTCGTGCGACGGCAGGATGCCGCGCGCCTCGTAGATCTTTTTCAGCTCGTCGGCTGACTTGAACGTCCGCTGCGGCAGGTCGAGGAGATCCTCCCAGTAGACCGGAATCGACGACTCGATGAAGCCGCCGCGCTTGATGTTCCGCAGATCCTTGCCTTCGATCTCGGCCGTCGTCCGCGCATCGATGATTCTGATCCCCGGCTTGTTGATCGCGCCCACGACATCGTCGGCCGTCGCGACCCATCGCGGCTGCGGCTTTGGCGTGAACGTCCCGGCGGCGAACGACGGCGTGTCGCTCGTGGTCTGGCGCTGCTCGGCCGTCCACTTGACCCACCCGCCGTTCATCAGCGCGACGTTCGGGTGACCGAAGTAGTTGAGAATCCACCACAGGCGCGCCGCGTAGATGCCGCCTCGCTCGTCGTAGACGACGACGCGCGTGCCGTCGGAGATGCCGAGGCGCGCCATCATGTCGGCGAACGCCGCGGGCGACGGCAGAAACGTCGGCGCGTTTTTCGCGTCGCGAATCGCGATCGGCGACAGATACACGGCCCCAGGCACGTGCCCCTCGCCGTAACCGCTCTGCCGCATGTCGACGATGCGGATGTTGGCGACGTTGCCGCCAGCGGTGTGGGCGGCAACCCAGTCGGTCTCGACGAGTTGTTCGGGATGGACGTACGTCATCGCCAGCAAAGTCAGCAAAAACACCATGCGGAAAGTTTAGCCGCATCGCGTCAGGTTTGCATTTAGAGTGAGCATGGTGAAAAAGCCGCGACGCACGGGTGCGTGGGGGTGGGGCCCCACGCACATTTAAGAAGATGTCTCTCGACGGCGTGTCCGTGCTCGTCGCCGGCGCTGGACTCTCGGGGCTGGCCGCGGCCCGCGACCTGACTGCGATGGGCGCTACCGTGACCGTCGCCGACGCGCGCGACCGCGTCGGCGGCCGCGTCTGGACCATCCGCGACGGTTTCGTCGACCAGCAGCACGCCGAAGCGGGCGGCGATTTGATCGACGAGGATCAAGACGCCATTCGCGAGGTGGCCGGCGAGCTGAAACTGAAGCTGACGCGCATTCTTCGCGACGGCTTCGGGTTGGTCCGCCTCGATGACGCCGGACGCCCGCGCCTCGCGTACCGCGGGATCAGCCGGGGATGGGAGCGGCTCGGCACCGAGCTCGAGCCGGCATGCCGGCCGTACCGGCTCGCCGAACACCGCTGGGATACTCCGATCGCGACGCACCTGGCGCGCCGCTCCGTCGCGAACTGGCTCGACCAGGTGCACGCCGACGAAGAACTGCGCGCGACGGCGACGGGCCTGCGCGGATTTTTTCTCGCCGACCCCGACGAGCTGTCGCTCATCGCGCTCGTCGATCAGTTCGCGCCCTCTGAAGACGTTGAGGACGTTGCCCCAGGCGCCATGTACCGCATCGACGGCGGCAACGATCGATTGGCGGCCGCGCTCGCCGCCCCGCTCGGCAACCGCCTGCGCCTGAAAACGGAAGTCGTCGCCATCTCGCATCGCGGCAAGGCGGTGCGCGTGTCGGTCAAGCACGCGCAGACGCAGTCGCAGCTCACGTGCGACTACGTGATCGTGACCATGCCCGCGTCGATCGTGCGCCGCATCCCGTTCACGCCGTCGCTGCCCTCGCAGCAGCATGACGCGTTCGCGCGTCTCAAGTACGGCCGGGCGACCAAGACCTTGCTGCAGTTCTCCAAGCGTTTCTGGCGCGCGCCGGGACGCCCGCGCGCGTTTGGATCGCCGCTCGGCTTCGGCTCGCTGATGGACGCCAACGAAGAGCAGCGCGGACGCGCGGGCATCCTGACGCTGCTCGCCGGCGGCGGCGCCAGCGACGCGACGCAGGCGATCGTCGCGAAGGACGGACCGGCGGGCCTGGTGAACGCGCTCGACTGGCTGGGGTCGAAGAACGCGGAGCTGCTCGCCTCCCGTCAAATCGTGTGGGAACACGATCCCTGGGCCCGCGGCGGCTACGCCTTCTTCGATCCCGCCTTCGACCCGGCGCTGCGCGCGTGGCTGGCGCGCCCCTTCGGCCGCGTCTTCTTCGCGGGCGAGCACACGAGCGTCAAGTGGCAGGGCTACATGAACGGCGCGATCGAGAGCGGACGGCGCGCCGCCGCGGAAATCGCCGCGGTCCACCAGCCGTAGAACCTTTTCGTCACCCAGCCGGTAAGACGGGTAGATGGACCCTCGATTGCGCGCCTTTGTCGCCGGAGACGAAGCGGCGTTCGAGGCCCTGTTTCGCGAACACCAGCGCGAGGTGTACGGCTGGATCGTGCGGCTGGTCCACGACCCGTCGGCGGCTGAAGACCTGACCGTCGAGACGTTCTGGCGTGTGTATCGCAGCCGCGCGCGCTTCGATCCCTCGCGAAGCTTCGGCGCGTGGGTCCGGCGGATCGCCATCAACGTCGCCCTGGACCATTTGAAACGCGCGGGCAGGGACCGGGCGCGCCTCACGCCGATCGACGATGCAGACTTTGCGGCCGCACCTGCGCCCGATCACGACGCCCAGCGTTCGATCGTCCGGGCATTCCTGAATCTGCCGGCGACGCTGCGCGTGACCGCGCGGCTTGCGCTGGTCGACGAGCGGCCCTATCAGGAGATCGCCGAGTTGCTCGGCGTCTCGCAGGGCGCGGTGAAGTCGCGCGTGTTCCGCGCGACACGACAGCTCCGGCAGGACCTGGATGAGTGGAAACATGACCGATCGTGAATGGCAAGAGATGATCAAAAACGCCGTCGACGCGGAGACGTTTCCGGAGCTGGATCACGATCTGTGGCCGCGGATGCACGAGCGGCTCACGGCGGCGCGGCCGTCGCCGTCGCGGTGGGACCTGCTGCTGCTCGCGGCGATCGTCCTGCTCTCGTTCCTGTTTCCGGACATGCTGCTGAGCCTGTTGTATCACTTATGAAGACACATCCATTCCTGCGCGCGTACATGGCGGGGATCGTCGTGCCGACGGTGGCGCTCCTCTTCGGTGCCACCGCGTTCGTCATCGCGCGGTACGTCTACAACGTGCCGATTCCGATCGAGCGCGTGATCATGTTCCCGATGGCCGTGGTGCCCAACCTGTGGGGCGTGTGGAACATGCTGCACCTCGCGATTGGCGGCGACCGGCGATGGCCGATCGGCGCGCACGGCGCGCTGCTGCCGCTCATTCTGATTCCGCTCGGTTGGCTGCTGGCCCGGGTATTCGCCATCGACGCTATCACGCCGCCGCTGGTCGCCGTGTTCGCGCCGCTCGCGATGGCGGTCTACTACCTCGCCTGGAAGCACCTGGTCGGCTACTTCAACGCGGTGCTCGGGATCGCGTGACCGCGTTACACCGGTAGGGGACGGCCTTTAGAGGATGTGCAGAAATCACGTCAACGCAAAGGCCGCTAAGACCGCAACGGAAGAATCTTTCGAAAAGATGCGTTGCGCGCTTTGCGATCTTTGCGTTCAACGTGATTCTTTCACAAGCTCTTTAATCCGTCCCGCGGCGGGGGATCTAGAGACGGTCTAGAGACCCGCCCCTACGCGAGTAACAGGGGGACGAGGATCGGGACGGCGGCAAGGACATGGACCATCGGGTGATCGGGTAATTGGGTAATTGGGTAAATTACCCGATTACCAGATTACCCAATTACGCGATGCGCGATCAGCGGAGCTTGTCGCCGGGCGGCGGCGTCGGCAGATCCTCCGGCTTGAAGGGACGCGCGTCGTCGCGGTCCTTCGCCACCATCTGCTCGCGGTTCGGGACGAACTCGTTCGCGAAGCTGCGCGTCGTGTCGTTCAAGCGGCTGGCCTGCTCCGGCGGCACGGTGATCCAGGTGCCCTTGATCAGCCACTCCGGCACATTCGACGCCGTCGGCTCCACGGGCGCGAGCACACCGCGTTCGTGCGGGAAGAAGTCGAACAGGCGCTGTTCGTACGCCCGCTTCTCGGCGTCGCTCATCGCCCTGAAGGCGTCGCGATCGAACGACGGGTACCGGCTGGCGACGTCCTTGTCGATGTTCACGCGCAGCACGCGCGCGCTCTCGTCGAGGCGGACGCCGTCGAACGGCAGGAGGTACCGGCGATGCACGAACAGGCTGCCCGAGTCGACGACGATGTAGCGTGGATGCTGAATGACGCTGTCGACGACGAGGCCCTCGAGCGCGCCGAGCTCCTCGTCGGCGTCGTTGCGGATCGGCAGCCGCTCCCAGACGCCAGGTCCCATCACCGCATCGCTCGCCTCGAGATAACGCAGACCGCCGCTCGCGCGCGGTGCGGCCAGATCGGCTTCCGTCCGCGCGTCATCGTTGATGTGGGCCTCGGCGATCTCGGTGAGCTTGCGATCCGCGCGTCCTTCTTCGTCGAGCGTCTCCTGCAACAGCCGCGCTTCGTCGGCCCGGTTGAGCCGGCGCGCGTAGGTGCGCGCGCACCCGTACGCCGCCATTTCGTAGTGCTCGATGCGCTGCGCGACGCCGATGATCGCCGCGTCGCGTGCATCATCTGTCGCTTCTTGATTCAGACGTTCGTCTGCTTCTTGAACAATACCTGACAGGCCCGCACATGGTTTCTGCCGCCGCCGCTCGCCCCAGTGCGTGAAAATCAGTTCGAGACGCTCGAGGTGGAGACGCGACTCCTCGCAGTGCTTCTTCAGCGCGTCCCGCAATTCTGGCGCGCGTGCGGCCTCCGCAAAGCGGGGCAGCTCTCGAATCATCTGGGTTTCGGCGTCGTACAGGTCGCTGAGCTCGTCGATGTAGAGATCTTTCAGCGATCCAATGGTCATAGCCTGGACTCTCCTGGGGGTTGGCATTTAGGTGCAATTACGCAAGTGCTGTGCCTCACACGCGGCTGAGGTACAGTTTCCGCGCAATGCGATCCGACTCCGGCTTCGTGCGCGCGCTCGGCGTCCGCCAACTGACGGCCAGCATCATCAACGTCACGATCGGCGCGGGTATCTTCGTGCTGCCGGCCGCGGCCGCGGCGACGCTCGGCCCCGCCGCGCCGCTCGCCTACATCGTGTGCGCCGTGCTCATGGCGCTCATCGTCTGCTGCTTCGCGTCGGCCGGCAGCCGCGTCTCGCTGACCGGCGGACTCTACGCGTATGTCGAGGTGGCGTTCGGACCGTTCGTCGGCTTCCTCGCCGGCGTGCTCTACGCGCTGATGGCCGCATTCGCAGTGGCGTCGGTGGCGAGCGCGTTCGCCGGATCGGTCGGCGCCGTCTGGCGTGGGGCCAACGCGCCGCCGATGCGGGCGCTGCTGTTGATCGCGCTCTTCGGCGGCCTCGCGGCGATCAACGTACGCGGTGTGAAGCCGGGCGCTCGCGTCATCGAGGTGATGACGGTGGCCAAGCTGCTGCCGCTCGTCGTCTTCGTCGCCGCCGGCATCTGGGCGGTGAACCCGGACTATCTGCGGTGGCCGTCGATGCCGGCGATATCGCAGATCGGCCGAACCGCGATCGTCCTGATCTTCGCGTTCGTCGGCGTCGAGATCGCGCTCGTGCCAAGCGGTGAGATTCGCGATCCCGCGCGCACGGTGCCGCGGGCGCTGTTCCTCGCGCTCGCGATCACGACGACGCTCTATCTGCTGATTCAGACGACGGCGCAGGGCCTGCTGGGGCCGTCGATGTCGACGTATGCCGCTGCTCCACTGGCCGAGGCGGCCGCGCGCGTGCTCGGCTCTGGCGGCCGGCTGCTCGTGCTGGTCGGCGCCATCGTGTCGATGTTCGGCTACGTGTCGGGCGATATGCTCGGCAGTCCGCGTGCGTGGTATGCCTTCGGCCGCGCCGGCGTCCTGCCGGCCGCGATGACGCGCGTGCATCCGGCCTATCACACGCCGTACGTCGCCATCGTCGTCTATGCGTGCGTGGTGGCGACGCTCGCCATCAGCAGCAGCTTCACGCAGCTCGCGGTGCTTGCGAACGTCGCGGCGCTGACGCTCTACCTGATGTGCGTCGCGGCATCAGTCGAGCTGCAGCGCCGGGACATTCGTGCCGACGGGACGCCGTTTGCGGTGCCGGGTGGCCCGGTGATTCCGATCGCGGCCGCCGCCGTGATCCTGTGGCTGCTCTCGAACGCGACCCGGCGCGAGTTTGCCGTCGAAGCCATCGTCCTCGCCGCAGCGTCGCTGCTCTATTCCATTCGCAAAGGTGTGGGCCAACGCTGAGGCGGAGTGCATCGCCAGCCCGCGGACCCTCGACCGCTTTCGGCGATGATGTCCGTGTGTCGCGCACGCCGATCGGCGGCATCGAAGATCATCACAGGCGGATGCTGCAGCGCGGCCATCGGCGTCCAATCGAGCCCACCCAACTGATTCAGCGTCCCGAATAGCTGCCTGAAGAGCTGCGCTTCATCGCCGTCGACGACGATGTACGGATGTCGGCGTGCGGAGGAGAGATACTCGACGGCCCGATCGAGCCATGCCACGTCGAGCTGGTCCCAGCGCATCGTCAATCGATCCGCGTAGAGCCGGATGGAACCGGAGTGTTGAAAACTCAGGATCACCGCGCGCGGGTCGGTGTGATCCGCCAGGTAGCGGCCAACGTCCGCATACTTCCGTTCGCCTCGCCACAGGTCGAACGTCCCGCGATCTTCGGCGATCCCGACGCCGCGCCAGACGGCGAGCGCGACGCACGCGAGTACGAGCAGCTGAGGAAACGCGCCCGCGGTCCCTTGAATCGATGTCATCGATGTCCACCGCCGGCTCGCCGCGTCGAGCGCCAATGCGGTCGACAACATCAGTACGGGCCACATCGGGAGCAGAAACCGCAGATACGTCCATCCTTCGAACGGGATGTAAAACAGGTAGGACAATGCAACGCTCAGCATCACGCCGCCGAACAGCAGGCGCGGAAACGGAATGCGCGCGTCGCCCATCCAGCGCGGCGCGACGAAGAACAACACACTCGCGAGCACGATCGGCGTCTGCGTTTCGAACATCCGCGTCGTGAACTGCGACACGTTCTTCCAGCCGTGACTCACGGAATATAGATAGTCGAGGCTGCCGTAGCCCGAGACGAGCGGCGAACCGTACAGGTAACTGTTGAACCACGCGATCCCGATGACTGCCGGCGCGACGCCGATGGCCAGACGCAGCGTGCGTGTGGGCACACGCCCGATCGATAATCGCCACGCGCGCCAATCGGTCAACGCGGTCCAGACGAACACCGCCGCGGCAACCAGGATGAGGTTCGGCCGAATCGCCAGCGCGAGCGCCATCGCGACGCCGGCGGCGAGCGGCCAGTGAGCGACCGCCAGCACGAGAACGAGCGTCCAGGCGGCGACCACCGGCACGTCCGTCATCGGATTCATCGACTGAAACAGAAACACCGGGCTGGCAGCCACCAGCAGCGCGGCCCAGAACGCCGGCGCCGGACGCTGGAAGACGCGCAGGCCGAGCACGAAGGTCAACGCCACGACCGCGGCTGTGGCGATCGGCACGATGAAGAATGCGCCGCAGTATCCGAAGACGCGCTGAAACAGCGCCATCACGAGCGGCAGCCCCGGCGAGTAAAGGGGCGCAACGGCGTCGATGCGTCCGGCCGCCGGCCGATAGCCAAGCGGCGCCCATGTTTCGATGGCTAGCGGCCACGGCGAGTGACGGATGATGTCGCCGCGAATCAGCAGCTCGCCTTGCCGCCACAACCCGGCCTGGCTCAGATAGCCGTACGAATCGGCGCCGCCGGCGACGGTCGATCCCCAATGGACCGACGCGGCGCTCGCAAGAATCGCGACGATGGCGGTCGCGGCCGCCGCCTGTCGCGTTGACAACAACGCGACGTGACGGCCGACCGCGGGCGGCCACATCCATGCGTAGACCGCGAGGATCGCGACGCCGCCCCAGAACAGCAGAAGAGGATGCCACGACGACAGCTTCAGTCCGAGGAACTGAACTTGTCCGCCGTGCGCCAGAAGGATCAGGAATCCCCACAGCGCGGCGGCGATGCCGACGACGAGCGTGATTCGTCGCAGCATCGCGTCAGGGTCTGCGCTGGTACACCACTTTGCCGCCGACAATGGTCGTCAGCACGCGAACGTCTTTGATCTGCGCGGGTGGAATCGCGAGGATGTCGCCGGTGAGGATCACGAGGTCTGCCAGCTTGCCGCGCGCAATCGTGCCCTTGTCGCGCTCCTGGAATTCCGCGAACGCCGCCGCGCGCGTGTAGGCCGCCACGGCGTCGGCAATCGCGATCTTCTGCTCGGGCACCCAGCCGTCCGGGTTCTTCCCGTCGAGCGTCGCGCGCGTCGTCGCGGCATAGAGCGAGAGCATGGGGTTGAGCGGCGCCACCGGCCAGTCGGTGCCGAACGAGAGGTGCACGCCTTTGTCGAGGAGCGTGCGGAACGCGTACGTCGTCTTGATCCGCTCCGGTCCGATCCGCCGCTCGGCCCATCGCCCATCGTCGATTGCGTGATACGGCTGGACCGACGCGATCACTTTCAGCGACGCGAAGCGATCGAAGTCCTTCGGCGCGATGTGCTGCGCGTGCTCGATCCGCAGCCGCCGATCGCGATCGCCGTTGGCGCGGACGACGTCCTCGAATACATCGAGAATCTGCGAGATGCCGGCGTCGCCAATCGCGTGGATGCACAGCTGCAGCCCCGCGCGATCCGCGGCCATCAGACGCGTGCGCATGTCTTCGACCGGCTGCATCTCCTCGGACAGCAGACCGCGCGTGTTCGGGGCGTCGGTGTACGGCTGAAAAAAATACGCGGTCGTCGATCCAAGCGAGCCGTCCGCATAGCCTTTGACCGCGCCCAGACGCAGCCACGACGATCCGAAGGATCGATGGATACCGATCTTGGCCTGGTCGTAAAACCCGGTCTCCATCGGCGCCGCGTAGATGCGCACCGTCAGCTCGCCGCGGTTGGCGATCTCGGCGTAGACGGCGACGTCGTCGTACGACGGGTTCATGTCCTGCACGCTCGTCACGCCGAGCGACGCCGCGTGCTCCATCGCACGCTTCACGGCGCGCAGCCGCTCGTCGGGTGTTTTGTTCGGAATGACACGGGTGACGAAGCCCATCGCGGCATCCTTCAGGACGCCGGTGGGATTCCCCTTCGCGTCGCGCACGATCACGCCGCCAGGCGGGTCGGGCGTGCGCTCCGTGACGCCGGCGCGCCCGAGCGCGGCGGCGTTGGCCAGTGCCATGTGGCCGTCGTAGCGGCTGACGAACACCGGAGTTCCATTCGTCACGTCGTCGACGAGCGCGCGCGTCGGCAGCTGCGGCGGCGTCCAGCGCTGATCGTCCCAGTCGCCGCCGAGAATCCACTCGCCGGGTTTCGATTTCGCACGCGCGCCGATCCGGCGCGCGAGCTCTTCCGGCGAGTCCGCGTCTTTGAGATCGACGCTGTCGAGCTGCGTGCCGCCGTCGACGAAGTGGACGTGCGAGTCGTTGAATCCAGGAAGCACGCGGCGCCCTTCGGCATTGATCACGTTCGTCGTCGAGCCGCGCCAGTGCTCGATCTCGTCAGCGCCGCCGACGGCGACGATCCGGTCGCCGACAATCGCGAGCGCCGTCGCGCCGGGCTGCGTCGCTTCGCCGGTCCAGATGTTGGCGCGCGTGATGACGAGGTCGGCGCCAACGCGTGCCGGCCGCGAACACGCCATCGCGACGACGCACACGGCGGCCAGCGCGCCTCGCGCGATCGGCATCAGTGGTCTGTGCATGGGTGCGGCCGATTATAACTGGCCTTGACAGAGAGTTCCGACGATGGCATCGTCGTCGTCGTCGGGAGGTCGGGCCCGCACAGTATGTGAGGTCCCGATATGTCTCGAACCGCGGTCAGTCTGCGACTGCGCGAGAAGCTTGGTCAAGAGGCATCAGACGACCTGGCGCTCGCCATCGACAACGCAAAGGACGAGATGCTCGCTGTTAGTCAAGACAAGTTCGAAGCGCGGCTCCAGATCGTCTCCGCCGGCTTGCGCGAGGACATGTCGAAGCTCGACGCCAACCTGCGCGTGGCCATGGCCGAAGGATTCTCGAGTCTCCGCAAGGAAATGTCCGAGATGCGTGTCGAGATGATCCGCATGTCGTTCTTGTTCTGGCTCGGGCAGTTCGTTGCTCTCGTCGCGGCGCTCGGCTATATGCTTCGCGGTTTCGCGCGCTGATATGATCGGCGCGTGCCTCACCACAATCCAACCGATCAGGAACTGATCGCGCTCCTCACCGGCGCGACGACCATCGCCATGGTCGGCGCCTCGTCGAATCCGGACAAGGCGTCGTACGGGATCATGCAGAAGCTGCAGAAGGCGGGCTATCGCGTGATTCCCGTCAACCCGCGCGAGACCGAGATTCTCGGCGAGCGATCGTACGCGTCACTCGCCGACATTCCCGAGCGCATCGACATCGTCGACGTCTTCCGCCGGCCGGAAGACACGCCGTCCATCGCGGAAAACGCGGTGAAGATTGGCGCCAAGGCCCTGTGGCTGCAGACGGGCATCAGCAACGAGGACGCCGCCGCCCGGGCGTCAGCGGGCGGCCTGACCGTCGTGATGGACGCCTGCATCGGCGCCACGCATTCGCTCCTGCGCGTGCCGGCCAAGCACAAAGTCTAGATCCCCACGACACGGTTACGAGAGGTGATTGATCGCCGTCTCGAGCTTGGTGACCAGGTCGTCGAGTTGATCGACCACGGCGCGGACCGGTTCGGGTCTGCTGAGATCGACGCCGGCGCGCTGGAGCAGCGTCATCGGATGATCGCTGCCGCCCGACTTGAGCAGCGTCAGGTAGCGCTCGATTGCCCTGGCGCGATCGGCGTTCGACCCGGTTGTCAGCTGCTTCATCAATTGCGCGCTCGAGGCGAAGCAGGTCGCGTACTGATAGACGTAGTACGGCGTGCTGAAGAAGTGCGGGATGCGCGCCCACGTGAGCCGCGACAGGTCGTCGTAGTCGATCGCGTCGCCGTGATAAGCCTTCAGTAGACTGAAATAAATGTCCCCGAGCACGTCCGCCGTGACCGGGCGATCGCCTTCGACCAGCCGGTGCGCCTGCAGCTCGTAGTCGGCAAACATCACCTGCGTGTAAAACGTCGACACGATGCCATCGATGGCGTGCTGCAGCAGGACGATCTTCTCGCGATCGTCGGTCGCGCGCGCGAGCATGTACTCGAGGAACAGCGCTTCGCTGAGCGTGGACGGCACTTCGGCGACGAAGATCGTGTAGGCCGAGTACACGAACGGCTGGTGCGCATTCGAGAGGAGCGTGTGCATCGAGTGCCCCATCTCGTGCGCCAGCGTGAAGACGGCGTCGAGCGTGTCGTTGTAGTTCAGCAGCATGTACGGATGGACGCCGTACACCGGCGCCGAGTAGGCGCCGCTCCGCTTGCCCGGATTCTCGTACACGTCAATCCACGCGCCGCCGAGCGCCTCGCGCATCTGCGCCTGATAGTCGCGGCCGAGCGGCTCGACCGACGCCGGCAGCCACGCGAGGACATCGTCGTACGCGTACTGGCGATCGAAGTCGACCAGCGGAATCGTCGTGTCGTAGACGTGATAGGTGTCGAGACCGAGGACGCGCTTGCGCAGGCGGTGATAGCGACGCAGCGGCTCGGTCCCCGCTTTCGTCGTCTCGATCAGGTTCTCGACCACCGCGGGTGGGATGTTGTTGCCGTGCAGCGCGGCGTCGAGCGTGGTCCGATACTCGCGCGCCCGCGAATGGAACCAGTCGCGCTGCAGCACGCCGTGGTAGAGCGACGCGTACGTGTTGACGCTGGCCGCGTACAGCTCGTGGAACTCGGTGAACGCCGTCGCGCGATCCGCCTGATTGCGATGCGTGGCGAGAATCGCGCGGTACTGACCGTAGGTCAGCGTCACCTCGGCGCCGCTCGGCAGGCGGACCGTCGGGTAACAGACGTCGGCAGTCGAGAGCGCGGAATAGCCGTCGTTCGGCGATGACGAAAAGCGGCTCGACAACGACATCAGACGCTCGCCCTTGTCGTCGAGGACGTGTTCCTGCTGGCGATACAAATCTTCGAGCGCGAACCGGTACAGGGCCAGCGCGTTGTTCTCAATCATCCATTTCTGCACGGTCGGCAGCGGAATCGCGAGCAGTTCCGGGTTGAACCACGCGCTCGCCTGACTCGCTTTCGCGAACAGGATCTGCACCTGCTGGCGCTTTGCGTTGATCTGGTTGTCGCGCTGATCCTCGTCGTACTTCAGCGACGCGAAGTACCACACCTTATAGGTGAGCTGACCGATTTCGTCCGACAGCTTCATTGTGGCAAGCAGGCGATCGGCGCCCTGCTTGAGCGTGCCCTGCAGTGCGGCATAGGCCGCAATCTTCGTCTCGAGTGCGTCGTAGGCCGCCTGCCAGTCGCCCCAGTCGGAAAAAATGTCCGTGAGATTCCATTTGAAGCGATCGGGAATGTCGCTTCGGTCTCTCAATTGGGGTGCCGGTGCCGCTTCGGCGGTCGCGCGCAAATCCATCAGAAAATCATAGCGCAGGAAGGCGTGATTCTTGCTCATTCCATATCGAAAACTGGAGGCAATGCATGGATCATCCTCGTCCGTGGCTGAGATACGTTGATGCAGACGACCTCGATACTTCGGCCGATGAGTTTGGTTTCGACGGGATGCACGTGCACGGCACGTCAGGCGACCACCTCGGCAAGGTCGACGGCTTCATTGTCGACGCCGCCACCGGCCGTCCGTATTACGTCGTCGTCGACGCCAGCGGCTGGTTCAAGTCCAAGTATTTCCTGATTGCCATCGGTCACGTGGCCTTCGAGCGCGAGCAGACGCGCCTGGTCGCGGACCTCACACGCGAGCACGTCCACAAGTTCCCCGGATTCGATCGCGAAGCGTTCGAAAAGCTGTCAGAAGACGATTTGAACCTCATGGACGAGCAAATCGTCGCGGCGTGCTGCCCGACCGAGACCGTGGATCGGTCGAAATCCAGGTCGCGGTTCGATCGGTGGGCGCACTACAAATCGCCGAGCTGGTGGGACGCGGACTTCTACCGTCCGGATCGCGCCGACAATGCAATGAAAGACATGGCTGGCGCGAGGCGGCAGCCGACCGCGCACGACACTGGGTTCAAGAAGACAGTGCACTGACTCGCACGCCAGGAAACGCGGCGCGCAGCTCGGCGCGCGTCACCTCACGCCACTCGCCGGGCTCGAGCGCGTCGAGCTCGAGCCCGCCGAGCTTTACCCGTTTGAGCCGCGTCACTTCGTGGCCGATCGCCTCGAACATCCGACGCACCTGACGGTTTTTCCCTTCACGCAGCTCGACGATCAGATGGGACTCGCGCGACGACGCTTTGCGCAGCGTCGCGCGAGTCGCGGGCAGATCGTTCAGCTTCGCCGGCGTCACTTCGCCGCGAACGGTGACGACGTAGACGCGCGGGACCTCGTTGGCCGGATCGGTCATCCAGTTCGCCAGCGGCGTGTCGGTCGTCAGCAGCAGCCCACCGGTCGTCGCGAGATCGAGCCGGCCGACCGCAATCAACCCCCGCGCATCGTCGCCCAGCACGTCGTAGATCGTGCGTCGCCCTTCCGGGTCCCGCCGCGGCGTCACCACGCCGCGCGGTTTGTGAAAGAGAATCGTCCGCCAGCGGGCGCGCGAGCGTACCTCGCCATCGACGGTGATGCGTGCGCGCTCAGGGACGACCAGCCGTGCGGGATCGAGGACGCGCGGCCATCGACGCGGACACGGCCGGCGCGAATCGCGTCGGTCGCCTGCGTGCGCGAGAGGATCCCGAGCTTCGAGAGCGCGCGATTAACAGCCCGTGGCTTTAGAGGATGTGAAGAAATCACGTCAACGCAAAGGCCGCGAAGACCGCAAAGAAGAATCTTTCGAAAAGATGCTTTGCGCGCTTTGCGATCTTTGCGTTCAACGTGATTCTTTCACAAGCTCTTTAGCCGAGCGGAGCTGCGATGCGTCGTACAGGACGCGCGTAATCTCGGCGGCCAGCTTCGAGCCTTCCTTCGCGTCCTGCAGGCCGCGGACGAGAATCACGAGCGCGAACGGGCGGGGCGCGTAGACGATCGCGGCGTCGTGCTGAATCTTCGTGATCTCGCCGGTCTTGTGCGCGACCGGCGTGCCGGGCGGAAGGCCCGCGGGAATGCGATCGATGAACGTCTGACGCTTCAGCACTGCGACCATCTCGTCACTCGATGCCTTGTCGACCGCGTCGCCCTTCGCGATCTTCTCCATCAGCGTCAGCAGCGCCCGGGCCGTCGTCGTGTTGTTCAGTCCCTTGGCGAACGCTTTGTTGTCTTCGACGCCGCGGAGGACGTGCATGCCCGTTGCGCCGAGCGCGTCGGTCGTCCGCTGAATGTTCTTCGGACCGAGATGCTCGATGATCAGGTTCGTCGCGAAGTTGCTGCTGACCGTGATCATCGCGTCGAGCAGGTCGCGATACGACATGCGGCTGCCGATGCGCTTGTAGAGGTCCGCGTCCGAATCGTCGCCGACGTCGAGCGCGAACGGGCTGCCGTCGACGATGCTGTGGAACTCGTTGACGACGGGCATCTGATCGTCGAGCTTCAGCGTGCCGGCGCGTGCCTGGCGGAACAGCTCGATCATCACCGGCACCTTCATGGTGCTCGCCGCGTGGTAGTCGACGTCAGGTTGAATCAGCAACTCGTCGCGGCCGTCGAGCGTGCGGAACGCGACCGCGACGTCGGCGCCGCTTGTTTTGATCAGCGCGTCGATCTTCGCACGCGCGTCGCTCGAGGCGGCCCTGACCGTCCCCGCTGAAGCTACGGCGGTCCACCGAAGCGTTTCGCGAAGGTGGAAGGGCCCGCCTCCGCTTTCGCGACGGCGAGGCTCGCCGGAGCCCCAAAGGGGCGTAGGCGGCTGCGCGACAGCTGTCATTACGACGAACAGGAAGAAACCGCCGAGCACGCGGAGCACGCAGAGGAAGGCTTTCTCCGCGTTCTCTGCGTGCTCTGCGGTTGCTTTCTCGCGCGTCACGGGTTGGTCGCCCGGCCGCCGGCGAGGAACTCGCGCACGAGCCGGTTGAACTCGTCGGCCTTCTCGAGCTGCGGCATGTGGCCGCAGTTGTCGATGATGACTTTCTTCGCGCCGGGAATCGTCCGCTCGAGGCGATCCGCGCCAGCCGGATTCGCCAGCTCGTCGTACTTGCCCCACACGATCATCGTCGGCGCCCTAACCGATCGTACCTCCTGCTCGCTGAGGCTGCCGCGATCGCCACCCTCCTGCATCTTCGTGATGGTGAACGCCGATCGCAGGCGCATCGCGAGTTGATCGTCGACCATCTTCTCGGTGACGAGGCTCTTGTCGTGGAACAGGATCCTGAAGAACTCGCGCGTCTCGTCACGCGTGACGCTGTTCTGCAGTTGACGCCGGCGCAGCGCCTCGGGAGTGGGTGCCGCCGGCGGCGCACCCGCGGCCGCGCGGAAGCCGCCACCGTCGGCCAGCACGATACGATCGACGACCAGCGGATAGTGCACCGCCGTGTACAGCGCGACGCCGGCGCCCATCGAATTGCCGACGAGCGAGGCCTTCGGCACGTTCACCGCTTTCAGGAAGTCGACGAGAAACTCCGCGAGCATCCCGGTGTGGTAGTTGGCGAGCGGCTTGTCGGACTGGCCGAAGCCAATCTGATCGAGCGCGAAGACGTGGAAGTCGCGCGCGAGCGGCTCGATGTTCGGACCCCAGCGCGATCCGTCGCCGCCCAGACCGTGCAGCAGGACGACCGGCGCGCCGCGGCCCGCCTCGAGATAATGGAGCCTGAAGCCAAGCACGGTGACGTCTTTCCCGACCGCGCTCGGCCGCGGCTGCGCGAAGGCCACGAAGACGGCGGTGATCGCGACGATGCTCGTGAGGAAGAGTTTTCTTATCATCGGTTTGCTTTTTCGCCCTCGCCGCGGATTTGCTCGTCCGCGGCTCGGTGTGGCCGCAGGCGCTTGCCCGCGATTCTATGGCATCCTGCACAGATGCGAACAGCGCCACTCGCCCTTCTTGTGCTCGCCGCCGCCACCTGCACCGGCTGTTTCCAGATGACGACGGTGATGAAAGTCAACGCCGACGGCAGCGGAACGGTCGAGCATCGGATGCTCTTCACGACGCAGGCGCTCGCGCAGCTGCGGCAATTCGCCGCGCTCGGCGGACGCGGACAGGCGGTCGACCCGACGTCCGAGCAGCAGGCGCGCGAGATGACGACCGCGCTCGGCCCCGGCGTCACCTACGTGTCGTCGACGCCGGTGAAGACGCCGACGGGTGAAGGACGCGACGCGGTCTACGCCTTCACCGACGTCGGCCAGCTGCGCGTCGCGACGCAGCCGGCGGCGCCAGGCGGCATCTCGATCAAAGCGGCAGGTGTGACGATGGATGCCGAGGCGCTGACCTTCTCGATGACGCACGATTCGAATGGCGGCGCGGTGCTGCACGTCAACGTGCCGGAGAACGCGGTGGTCGAGGCGATCGCGTCGAATGCGGCGACGCTGCCGCAGCAGCTCCCGATGATCAAGTCGATGCTCGCCGGCGCGCGCATCACGCTGATGGTCGAACCCGCCGGATCGATCGTCCGCGCCAGCACGCCCTACGTCGACGGTCAGCGCGTCACGCTGCTCGAAGTCGATCTCGATCAGCTGTTGAAGGATCCCGACGCGCTGCTCGCGCGGGTGCAGGCGGCGAAGACGCCCGACCAGATCAAGGCCGCGCTCAAAGATGTGCCGGGCCTGAAGATGGCGCTCGAGCGCGAGATCACCATCGCATTCACACCGACAGCCAAGTAGTCTCGCATTCCGCGCGTCCGTCCGCGATCGTCAGCCGCGCGACGCTCGGTTTCAGCGCGAACCGCCGCGGTCCCGCGGCGCCCGGATTAATCACCAAGCGATTTCCCATGCGTCGCGTGACGGCTTTGTGCGTGTGGCCGAACACGAGCACATCTCCCCCTGAAGACATGTAGCGCGCCGCGACGAGCTCCGGCGTCGGCCGTCCGAGCTCGTGACCGTGGCTCACGTGGATCGTCACGCCGCCGAGCGTCACGACGCGCTCGCGGGCGAGCGCGGGATCGTGAGGATCGTCGACGTTCCCGTACACCGCCTCGGTCGGTGCGATCGCGATCAACGCCTTCAGCACCGCGGCGCCGCCGACGTCTCCCGCGTGGAGAATCAACTGCACGCCGTGAAAGACCTCGGCGATCTCAGGGCGGAAGAGACCGTGGGTGTCGGAGATGAGGCCGACTGTGATCGGGGTGGACAACGGAGTCGCTGGCTGCATGGACGGAGGAAACGGTTTCACAAACGGAGAAACGGAGTAACGGAGACCAACGGAGGGTTCGACGCGTGGGCCTGCGAAGCAGGCCCACCGAGTGCGCCGCTACGCGGCGTGCGTCGAACCGATCGTCGTTTCTTCTCCGTTCTTCCTCCGTTTGCTCCGTTCCTCCGTTTGTGATCCCGTTACCTCCGTCAAACTCCGTTGTCTATAGGAGGTCGATCCGGAAGATGTAGCTGTGCGTCGGGCTCTTGTTCTCGGGCCATCCGGGATGGATGCCGGCGTCGCAACTGTAGAGGGCGCCGTCGTGCCACGCGAGTCCATGCGGATCGGGATCGGACTCGGCGAACTGCACCGTCTCGAGCGGACGGCCGGTCTCGGCGTCGTACTTGATGAGGCCGGCGCCTTGCTCGTTGCCGGTCACCATCCAGATGGCGCCGTCATGAAACGCGGTGCCATGGGCCCGCGGCACGCTGTACGGAATGAGGAATTCAGGTTCCCACGTCTTCGGATCCACTCTGAGAATCCCGCGCAGCCGGAGCGCCGCGATCCAGAGTTTCCCGTTCACGTACTCGACGCCGTGGCATCCGCCGCCGCCGAGCGGAATCTGGCGATGCGCGATCGTCTTCCCGCTCATGTCGGTCTGAAAAATCCCGTTCGGCGCCGCGTTGGCGCCCATCCAGATGTACCCCCCGCCGACGCCCATCCCGCTCGTGTTCTTCGATTCGGTCTTCACCGTTTTCAGCAGCTTGCCGTCCCAGTCCACGAGACACGCGTTGTCGGTCTTCTGCTCGCCAATCCACAAGCCGTCCTGCGTGGCGGCAATCGCGTTGGGAAAGCCTTCCGGGCTCTTGAAGAGCGTCTTCGTCTTTGCCTTTCGTACCGTGATGGGCGGTGCGCCGCCGCCGCCGGTTTGCGCGCGGGCGAGCCGCGTGCCGAGCAGCCCGACGCCCAGTGTCGCGAGGAATTCTCGTCGTCTCGTCTCCATGGCTACGCTCCTTCGGACGCTACTCTACTGCCGCCGCCTGATTAAGAAAACCGCAAAGCTCGCGGAGTTCGCAGAGAAAAGCTTGCTCTGCGCTCTCAGCGCGCTCTGCGGTTGCCTTTTTGAGTGCCCTATTTCTGCAGCGTCGGTGCGGCGGCGGTGCTGTCGGTCTCGTGTCCTTCGATCGCCGGCGACGGCAACGGCGGCGGCGCCTGCGCGTGCGATGCCGCCGCTGACGACGGAGAACGTCGCGCCGAGCCAGTTCGCCACGACGCCTGCCTCGAGCTCGCCGAGCTGCGGGCCGCCCATGAAAAACACCATGTTGACGCCAATCATCCGGCCGCGCAGCCGATCGGGCGTCTCGAACTGCCGCACGATGTTGCGGATGATCATGCTCACGGTATCGGTGGCGCCCGTCATCGCCAGGCAGAAGAACGTCAGCCAGAACGACCGCGACAGACCGAAGACGACGGTCGCCAGGCCAAAGCCGGCGACGGCCCACAACAGCACCGGCCCGCGGCGACGCATACGCTCGGTCAGCGGCACCATCGCGGCGCTGGTGACCATCGCGCCGACGGCCGGCGCCGCGTAGAGCCAGCCGTAGCCCGTGGCACCGACCTGCAGGATGTCCTGCGCGAAAATTGGCAGCAGCGCGGTGGCCGACGAAAAAAATGTCGCGAAGAAATCGAGCAGCATCGTCGATCGAATCAGCGGCGAGCGGAAGACGAAGCGCAACCCTTCGAGCGCCGCGTGCAGCGACACGTCGTCTCTCGATCCGCCTACCGACGGTTCACGTGCCGGTACATGACGCATCATCAACAGCGCGGCGATGACGAACGCGAACGAGACGGCGTTGGCGAGGTACGCCCAGCCGACGCTGGTGGTCGCGATGAGGAGACCGCCGATCGCCGGCCCGACGACCGACGCCGTCTGAAACATGATCGTGTTGAGCGTGATCGCGTTCGGCAGATGCTCGCGCGGCACGAGCATCGGCACGAGCGCCTGACGCGCCGGCAGGTCGAACGCGCCCACCGCGGAACCGAGCGCCGCGAGCGCGTAGATCGGCCACGCGACCGACAGGCCGTTGAACGCGAGCAGCGCCAGCGCCAGCGACACCACGGCGGCCGCCGTCTGCGTGAACAGCATCAGCTTGCGGCGATCCCACGCGTCGGCGACGACTCCGCTGATGAGCGAGAACACAATCACCGGCAACACGCGAACGAGACCCACCAGGCCGAGCGCGAGCCCCTTCCGCTCCGGCGACACGAGCAGCGACACGTGCCAGAGCAGCGCCGCGTTCTGCATCATCGAGCCGCTGAAAGACACCAGCAGTCCGATCCAGATCAGGCGGAAGTTGCGATGCTGAAGGGCGACGAAGGAACGGCGTGACAGCAAGGGTTCAGTTTATTCCGGCGCGCAATTCGATTGGCGCCGCACGGAGCGTGGTCCAATGGGTAATTGGATAATCGGGTAGTCGGGTGATTTGAATTACTCGATTACTCGATTACCCGATTACTCAATGGAGTGGCCTAACGAACGTCGAGGAGCTCGACGTCGAAGACGAGCGTCGCGTTGGGCGGAATCGCGCCGCCGGCGCCGCGCGAGCCGTACGCGAGATCGGAGGGAATGACGAGCGTGCGGCTGCCGCCGACCTTCATGCCCGCGACACCCTGATCCCAGCCGCTGATGACCTGACGCGCGCCGAGCTTGAACGAGAACGGCTCGCCGTGATCCTTCGAGCTGTCGAACTTCTTTCCGTGCTTGTCGGCGGCCTTCGGGTCGTACAGCCAGCCGGTGTAGTGCACGGACACTTCCTTGCCCGACGTCGCGGTCGTGCCCGTGCCCACCTTCTGATCGGTCACCTGCAGGCTCGTGATGTTGTCCATAACTCAATCTGGGAATCGAGTAATCGGGAAATCGAGTAATTGAATTACCAGATTACGCGATTACCCAATTACCCGATTACCCGATTACCCAATGCAGCGTTAGAACAGGAACCTCAGACTGAGCTGGATGTCGCGGCGATCGTTGGTCTTCGACGTCACGCGGCCGAAGTTCGCGTTGGTCGGATCCGCGAAACCGGCGCCGCCGCCGGTGACGGTGCCGGTTTGTGCGTTGCTCAGATTCGGATGGTTCGGGAAATTGAAGAACTCCGCGCGGAACTGCACGTTGCGCGTGCCGGCGAAGCCGACGTTCTTGAACACCGCGATGTCCCACTGCTGCTGGCCTGGGTTGTACAGCAGATTGCGTGGGGCATTGCCGAACGTCCCCGCCTGCGGCGCCGCGAATGCGGCCGGGTTGAACCAGAAATTGTTGTCCAGCCCTGCGCCTTCCGAGTATTGCGGCTTCGTGTTCGCGTTCGGATCACCGACCAGGTTGTAGGGCTGACCGAACGCGCCGTCGCCGACGCCCGCGATGTCATTGGTCCTGAGCACCGAGAACGGCGTGCCGGTGCGCAGGAACGTCGCGCCGGAAATCTGCCAGCCGCCGAACACCTTCTTGAGCGGCGTGTTCTGTTCGCGGCCGAACGGCACGTCGTAGATGTAGTGGAACGTGAGCACGTGCCGGCGATCGTAGCTCGACGGTCCCCAGTAGCTGTCGGGGTCGTACGTGTTGAACACGACGTCGCGCTTGTTGCTGCTATCGTCCATCGATTTGCCGAGCGTGTACGCGACGCCCACTTTCAGCCCGTTCCTGTAGCGCCGGTCGGCGCTGATCTGCAGGCTGTGATACGTGGACCGTCCGTCGTTCTCCGAGATCCGGATGGCGCCATAACCTGTGTACGGCCGCAGAGCGGCGATGTTGACGTTCGGATTCGCGAGCAATGTGCCCGCTCGCAACTGGTTGATATTGAACTCGCGCTGCAGGTTCACGCCGCGCCGGCCGACGTAGCTGACGTCGACGACGAAATCGAGCGGCAGCTCTCGTTGGATTCCCGTCGACCACATGTACGAGGTCGGATGCTTGAAGACCGGATCCTGACCCTGCATGCCGAACGGCAGATCGGTTGCGCCGCCAGAGCCGCCGCCCGGGCTGTCAACGATGCCGTTGGCGACGGTCACCATCGGCTGGAACGGCGGATTGCCGCCGAGCAGCGTCGAGTCGTTCAGCGTCACGCGATTGTGGAAGACGCCGCTGCTGGCGCGCAGGATCGTGCGGTCGTTCAGCGAGTACGCGGCGCCGAAGCGCGGCTCGATCGCGTTGTAGTGCATCTCCGAGAAGCCGCGCGGCTCGCCGCGGAAGAGCGCCTGCACTCGCGGATCCTGCGCGACGACGAGACTGCTGCCGCCGCCCTCGAAGCCGTCTCCTGGCAGCACGATGCCGTTGTAGCGATCGCCGCCGGTGAGTCTGCCGGTCGAAGGATTGATGATCGCCGCCCTCGATCGGTCGTAGAACCGTGGATCGAAGTTGGCGATGTTGTTCGTCGTCGAGTACCACGGCGGCCAGAAGGCCCAGCGGATGCCGCCCTCGACGGTCAGCTTGTCGGTCGGCTTCCACGAGTCCTGCAGGAACACGTCGGTGGCGAGCGACCGCCATTTGGTCAGCGCTCGCTGTCCGAGCTCCGCATAGTTGCTGTAAAGGCCCATCGCAACGTTCGCCACCGCGAGGCCTGTGCCGCCCGTCCGATTGTCCAGGAACTCAAAGCGGCCGTTCTGGTTGTTCGTCCCGCCGGCAATCGCGGCGACGTTGATCTGATCGAAGTCGTCTTCGCCCGAATACTCGATGAAGGCGCCGGCCTTCACCGTGTGGCGCCCGCGCACCATCGTCGCGGTGTCGGAAATCGCATGAATCGGCCCTCGTGAAAACGACGGATACGGACCGCCGTCGATCTCGCTGAAGCCCGCGATCGAGATCGTGGGAATCTTGTCGTCGATTTCCTTGCCGGGAAAGATGTACGGATAGTTGATCCCCGTCCGGCTGCGCTTGTGAAGGCCGCTCTCGGTGAAGACGTTGATGAACACTTCGTCGAGCGAGAACGAGTAGCTCAGCTCGTTCACGAAATTGTTTCTGACGGTGCTCATCCAGTTGACGACCTGCGTCTGGTTAGGACGGTCCCAGTCGGTCCGTGCGAACGGGAAGGTGCCGCGGAACGAATCGACCGCCACCCAGCTGTAGCCGGAATACCGGTAGGTGATCTGATTGCGATCGTTCAGCCGCGCGTCGAGACGAATCGTGTCCTTCCGCTGATTGCGCGGGTTGTCGCTCGACTGAATCAAGTTCGCGGTGCCTTGACGGAAGCCCGGTGTGGGCAACGGAAACGTATTGAGGAACGCCAGCCCGTTGGCCGACAGCCGGTTCGCCGGAATCACGTTGCCCGGAAACGGCTGGCCGGTGAGGGGGTCGATGAGCGTCCGGCTGCCGTTGAAGAATCCGTTGTTGGGATCCAGCAGCTCCCCGAAATCGCCGCGCCGCATCCGCTCGGTCGGCACCGTCGCGGTGTTCGTGTCCACCTG
>MNEX01000196.1 GCA_001917905.1 Acidobacteria bacterium 13_1_40CM_65_14 | reverse complement strand
ACGCTGGTCGGCGGCATGAATCACCTCGGCAACGGTGGGCGGCGGCGCGTCGCGCCACATGAACAACACGATCGCCGGAGGTACGAGGCAGCCCGCCAGAAGAAGGACACCAGTGCTCATCGTGACCGCCACGCCGAACGCGACGCCGGCAGCGATCGCGACCGCGACGACCACGAACCAGATCTGGATGACTCGCGTGCGGGTTAGAGCATTCAACATCATTCCACCCTCTGAGACGAGGGTACCTCGGACCGGGATGGCGGACTGTCCCCTATTGCACAGTCGCCTCCGCCCGTCCCGGGCTAGGCTGAAATCTGTGGTCCCGCGGACACCGCATGACGAGCACGAGCACGCCTACGACAATCCCCGCCGGCGGCGCGACCACCACAACGACCGCGAGGTCGACGATCGGCCGAGCGCGACGCGTCTGTCGCCGCTTCGCCACGGCGTCCGGCACGTCCGCAACCTGTGGAGATAATGGGCACTAGTCGTGGACGACGACGGTCAGGAGCGAGGGATTGATCTTGAGGCCGCCCTCGTATTCGATGAAGCCGAGCGTCTTGAACTTGTTCATGAAGAAGTTCACGCGGGACCGCGTCGTCCCGACCATTTCGGCGAGTGTTTCCTGCGAGATTTTCGGCACGACCCGCTGCGGTTTGTCTCCCTTGCCATAGCGCGCGAGCAGCAGGAGCGTGCGCGCGAGCCGTTTTTCGCTCGAGTTGAACAACTGATCGACCAGGTCGGCCTCGAGGCGGGCATTGCGAACCAGCATGTGCGCGATGAACCGGTCCGAGAACGCGTGCTGACTGTGCAGCAGGCGAATCATCTGCCGCTTCGGCACGACGAGCACCGTGGTTGCCGTCGTGGCGCGCGCGGTTTCCAGGCGGACCGGGTGACCGGCCAGCGCCCCCTCGCCCAGAAAATCGCCGGGCCCCAGCGTGGCCACGATGGCCTCTTTCCCCGAGTGTGACAGGACCGAGAGCTGGACACCGCCGCTCTGCAGGTACATGACGCTATCGGACGGATCGCCCTGGGAGAAGACCACCTCCCTGCGCGCGTACGCAACAACCCGCTTCCCGAGTCCGGTCGACTCGAGAAACGCCTTCGCGTCGAACGCTCGGAGTTTCTTTGGCGCCATTGCTGACAGCCATTTTGTCAGCTTGGGGCCGGATTCTCAAGGACGCGGCGACCGGGCGACGTCAGTCGTGCAGGACGACACTGAGCAGCGAGCTGTTGATCTTGAGCGGGAGGTCGCTTTCGTATTCGATGAAGCCGAGTCTCTTGAACTTGTTCAGAAAGAAATTCACGCGTGAGCGTGTCGTGCCGACCATTTCCGCCAGCGTCGCCTGCGAGACCTTCGGCACCACGCGAACCGGCTTGTCCAGCTTCCCGTAGCGCGCGAGCAGCAGCAGCGCGCGCGCCAGCCGCTTCTCGCTCGAGTTGAAGAGCTGATCGATCAGGTCCTCTTCGATCCGGATGTTACGCGACAGCATGTGGGAGATGAACCGGTCCGACATGGCGTGCTGCTTGTGCAGCAGCCGCACCATCTTGGCTTTGTCGATGAGGAGGATCACGCTCGGCGTGATGGCCGTGGCGCTCCCGATTCGGATGGGCTGCCCGGCCAGACATCCTTCGCCGAAGAAGTCGCCGGGCCCGAGCATCGCCACAACGGCCTCTCTGCCGTTCTCCGAGCGAACCGAGAGCTTCACGCCACCCGTTTGAATGTACATGACATGCTTACAGACGTCGCCCTGCGTGAAGATCGTCTCTTCTCGCCCGTACTCGGCGATGGTCTTCGCGATGCCCGCCGAATCGAGAAATGCCTGCGCGTTGAACACCGGGGTTCTCACGCTGACTCCGTCGAATTTTCTTGGTTCCATATGGCCTCAGCGGGGACGGCCCGTGAACACCGGGACGAGCAGAAACTCTGACAGCGCATCAGCCGTCGCGAACACACGCCAGGTCCCCTGGTGCTTCACCTGGAGCACTCCGCCTCCGTCGCCGGCGAATACCAGCTCGAAGCGATCGTCGCGCGGCGGAAGGCCGCCGGTCGACGTGAACCGGTAGCAGCAGCCCAGCGTCGCGGCTTCGAGACGCGGCTCGACCGTGAGCGAGACGGGTGGAGAGCCTGGGTTGCGCACGACGAACCCGCCGTCGGCCTGCGTGGCGTCCACAACGATGTTCCGCGCAGGGTCGTCGGGGAACTCGTTTCGGAAGCTCTCGACGTCGCGCCGGATCGCCGCCTGCAATTCGTCGACGAGACGCCGGCCGTGAAGACGGACGAGGTCGGCCTTCCGGGCGACCTCCTCTGCTTCAGCGAGTCGCATCGCGTCCCGCTTCCGCTCGTCGTCCGCGACGCGTTTGATCCAGTCCGCGATGACAACCACACTGCTCATGCTCAATACCTCTCTAACAGTCAGCTTGCGAGCTGCGAGACTACGGCTTCGGTCGTCAGCAACAGCGACGCGACCGACGCGGCGTTCTGCAGCGCGGAGCGGACGACCTTGGTCGGGTCGATGATGCCGGCGTGGACGAGGTTCTCGTACTGGCCCGTCTGTGCGTTGAAGCCGGCGTCGTCCCTCATCTCGCGGACGTTCTCGACGACGACGGCGCCTTCCGCTCCGGCGTTGGTGGCGATCCAGCGCATCGGCTCCTCGGACGCGCGGCGGATGATGTTGACGCCGATCTGCTCGTCGCCGTCGACCGTCAGCGTGGCAAGCGTCATCGACGCCCGCAGCAGCGCCACGCCGCCGCCCGCCACGATGCCTTCTTCGACCGCGGCCTTCGTGGCGTGCATCGCGTCCTCGACGCGCGCTTTCTTTTCTTTCATCTCGATGGGATCCTTCAAGGTGATTTCGCGCGCGACGGTGACGCCGTCCTTCGTGATGGTCGGCGCGCCGAACGTCTTGCCGAGGATGACGTTGCGGCCCTTCGGTCCGAGCGTCACCCTGACCGCATTCGCCAGGCTGTCGATCCCGCGGAGCAGCGCTTCACGCGACTCCTCGCCATAGGTGATCTGTCTTGCCATTAGTGTTTACCCTGTATCGACGGTTCAGCGCTCAGCACCTGCGTGGTCCACCGAATCGGGCGATCCTCATGGACGAAAGGTCGCTTTGTTCGTCACGCGCGCTTTTTCCTGGGACGTACGCGCGTCGTCGACTTCTTTCTTCTGCCGGGCGATTTCGCGTTGCGGCGCTTCGCGCGCGTCGAGCCGTAGAGACTGAGTGTCGGCCGTTCGCGCCAGCGCGTCGAGTCTGGGCATCGTCACGATCATTCTGAAGGTGGTGGCGTACGACGATCGGAACAACGCGACGGCGTAATCGGCACCTTCCCACCGGCTGATTGCTGTACCGGACTCGGCCTCGAAGGCCGCCGCAGCAGTCGACGTTCTCTTGACGACCAGCGTCAGTGGCGGGCCGTACGCCTGGGAGATCGCTTCGATCATGTCGCCCGCGGTCAAGCCGTCGGTGCGCTGCCGGTCGTAGTCAACCACGACCCGGAACAGTTGGTCGTTGTAGAAGCTGAAGGTGACCTGCTGGACCGGATCGGTCTGAACCGTGATCGATTGACTCATCCAGTGCGCCGGCCTCCACTCGAGGTCCTGCATGAGCGCAGGGCGCTGATGGATCATCTTCGCCTCCGACGGGGCGATGCCTGCGAGGGTGGCGACCGAAGCCAGGTTGCCGCCGAGTTGAAAGTCTCGGTACTGTGCGCGGCCCTGGCCCTCGAGGCTTTGCGCCGAGAGCAAGAGCGCGAAGGCGCCAACGGCGAGCGTGCGTGGATTCATCATGACGGGCTTTCCTTTTCGACTGTCGATTTGTGGCACTGCGAGCGTACGTCGAATCGTCAGAGCTAACTGTGCAGAAGTGAACAGACGGCCGACCCTGGCATTGATCAATATGACGCCAATGCTCGCGATCCTGCCCGTGGTCCTGATCGTCGGCGCCAGTCTCGGTCTGTCCCCGAACCGGCAACTGTCGGACGCGCAATGGTGCTTTTTCAACGCCCACTACGAGGCGGCGGCGACGTTGACGGTCGAGCTGCGAGCGTCGGACCCCGAGAGTCTGGCGGCCATCGAGCTCCGCACGTCGGCGTTGCTCTTCCAGCTCAAGGCGGCGCTCCCCGAACACGGCGACAAGGAGAAGGCCTTCAAGCAGTGCGACACGTGCGCGGAGCTGCTGACGGCGTTCCTGAGCGACACGGCGCGAGGGCAGGCGCTGGCGCGCGAGAGGCTCCAGTCAGTGCCCGGCGATGACGCGGCGCTGTTCTTCCTGGGCAAGCTCGATTTGAACTACGTCTGGCTGCAGCTCGGACCGCTCGGCCGCAAGACCGGCTGGGATGAGTACTGGGAAGCCAGGCGGTCGCTCGATGCCGTGCTGGCGCAGAATCCCGCGCACGTTCGGGCCCGCGTGGCGCGAGCGTGGATCGATTACGTCGTCGATACCAAAATGCCGTGGGGCACGCGGTGGGTGCTCGGCGGAGGCAGCAAGAAACGCGCGCTCGCCTCCATGAAGGCGGCGGCGGCGGCCGAAGCCGACTTCTTCGTCCACGCCGAAGCGCGGTTTGCACTCTGGGATCTCTGCGTGCGAGAACGGAACCTGGAGACCGCGATCACGATTGCGAGGGGGCTCGCGCGTGATTTTCCTGAGAACGATGAGCTGACGAAGTTCCTCGACAAGCACGAGGCGGCGTCTCACCCGTGATGATGATCCCCGGCCAGTGGGAGCCGCGTCGATCGAACCCCGTCGCGGTGAACGCGCCCGCACCGATGCCCGCTGTCGGACGCGAGCCGGAGCGCACGAAACAATTATCCCAGGCATCCCGGGGCCGCCGCGAGATGGCGACCTGGCTGGAAGTGACGATCGTGACCGTCGCGCTCCTCGCCGCGATGGTTCTCGCCATGTGGGCATCACGGTTCGAACCCCGCGTCGTCCTGCGGCACGACGCGTCAGCTCGCTCGCCTCACCCTTTGTCGCTGTCCATGCGTGCCAAATCGTCGGCGTCCGCGGCCGCTTGTGCGTCACCCGTCACCGTCGTGGCCGCCGGCCACAGGTTCGGACAGCCGGCCACAGTTTCGGGACAATGGTCAAGATGATCGCCGGCGCCACCAATGCGATGAGGTCATGAGACAGGCCTCAGGGACACTCACAAACACACGGATGGTCCACCCGACTGTCTCGAAGTGCACAGTGGCATTCCGCCGGACGCGATAGCCTGATTCATGGCATCCAGTGAATCGACCCCTGCGTCAGCGTATGCGATCGAGCGCTCTGCCGAACCGGCCGGTGTGGACGTGAACTTCGAAGGGCGTTGGAACGCCTGGCGCGCGCGAGGCCGCGCGCACGATCGTGTGATTCGCCGCAGGCTGCGCGAGTTGCTTCCCGCGATCGCCATTGCCGGGGTGATCGTTTACGTGTTCATCCTGATGTGGTGAAGGGATTGTTCCGCCGGCTGTGGCCGACGAAGAAGCGGCCGCCGGACCGGCCGTTTCGCGACGAACTGCTCAGTATCGAGCGCCTGGAAGAGCGGGCGCTGGCGCTCGCGGCGAGCTTCACCGTCGATCCGAGTCCGCGGCGCCGTGGGCGCAACATCTTTCCGCGGTTCGACGACAACGCCCGCGCCCTCCGCGACGCCTATCGCGCGCTGGCGCACGATGTCCGGACAGGCCAGTTCGTCACCACCGCGGCGGAATGGCTGCTCGATAACTTCCACCTGGTGACCGCGGAAATCTCGGATATCCGCCGAAATCTCCCGAGGACCTACTACCGGCAACTCCCCACGCTGGCGTCGCGCGAACACGCGGGTCACGCGCGGATCTACGCGATGGCCGTCGAGCTGGTGCGCCAAAGCGACAGCCGGTTCGACCGTCATCAGCTCGCCGTGTTCGTCAACAGCTACCAGCGCGTCGCGCCGTTGACGATTGGCGAGCTCTGGGCCTGGCCCAGCATGCTGAAGCTCGCCCTCATTGAAAACCTGAGACGTCTGGCCGACGAGACGATGGAGGCGCGCCGGGCTCGCGAAGCGGCCGACGCGCACGTGTCCGCCATCGAAAGCGGGTCCGGCGACATCTCGCGACCGCTGCCGCCGGCCCTCGACGTCGCCTACGTCGTTCAGTTGTTGCATCGTCTGCGTGAGTACGGCCATCGCCTCTCGCCGATTCGTACGGCCGTCGAGAACTACCTCACGTCGCGGCAAACCACTGCCGAGGACGCGATTCGCGTCGAACACCAACGTCAGGCGGCCGACCAGGTATCGGTCGCCAACGCCATGACGAGCCTGCGGCTCTGCTCGGCGCTCGACTGGCGCCACTATGTCGAGGCCGTGAGCCTGGTCGAGCAGGTGCTCCAGCGCGATCCTGCCGGCGCGTACGGAGGGATGGACTTCCTGAGTCGCGATCGACAGCGCCAGGCCGTCGAAGAGCTGGCGGCGCCGAGCGGAGACGCGCAGGTGCGGGTCGCGCTGAAGGCGGTCGAAAGTGCGCGTCAGGCGGTCGTGAGCGGCTCATCGTCGGATCGCGCCGCGCACGTCGGGTATCACCTCATCGATCGAGGGCGACGCGATCTCGAAGCCGACGTCGCGTATCGACCTCGACTCGCGAGTCGCGTCAGACGCTGGGTGTTCGCGCATCCGACGCTCGTCTATCTGGCGCCGATCGCGCTCGTGGCGGCGCTGCTGCTGGCGGGAAGCGCGGCGTACGTTCGCCACGCGGGAGGCTCCGCACGCGCCATCGCGGCCGTCGTGCTGTTGCTCTTGATTCCAGCTGCTGACATCGCCATCGCGCTCGCGCAACGTGTCATCGCGTGGGCGATCCCGCCTCGCCGCCTGCCCCGGCTCGAGTTTGCGGGGCGCATTCCAGACCAAGCGCGCACGATGGTCGTGGTGCCGACGATGCTGATGAGCGAGGCCTCCGTGGCGGCGCTGTTGGAGCACGTGGAGGTCCTTGCCCTCGGTAATCTCGATCCGTGTATCCACTTCGCGATCCTGAGCGACTTCACCGACGCCGATTCGCGCGAGATGCCCGGCGACGCCGCGGTTCTCTCAGCGGCGCGCGCAGGCATCGAGGAGCTCAATCGACGGTTCGGCCCAGCCCACGCGGACCGGTTTTTCCTCTTCCATCGCGAACGGCGATGGAATGCCGGCGAACACGCGTGGATCGGATGGGAGCGCAAGCGCGGCAAGATCGAGGAATTCAATCGCCTGCTCAGGGGCGCGTTGGACACGAGTTTCACGTCCCAGGTCGGCGAGGTCTCGATCCTCAGCGCCGTCCGCTACTGCATCACGCTCGACACCGACACCCGGCTGCCGCGCGACGCCGCGAAAGAGCTCATCGGCATCATCGCGCATCCGTTGAACCGTCCGCGTTTCGACCCGCGTGCCGGCCGCGTCACAGAAGGCTACGGCATTCTGCAGCCCCGCGTCAGCGTCACGATGGCGAGCGCAGCCGGCTCGCTCTTCGCTCGAACCTACGCCGGCCACACCGGCGTCGACCCGTACACGACGGCCGTCTCGGATGTCTACCAGGATCTGTTCGACGAAGGCATCTTCACCGGCAAGGGCCTCTATGACGTCGACGCGTTCGTGGCGTCACTCGAGGGGCGCGTGCCCGAGAACGCCCTGCTGTCCCACGACCTCTTCGAGGGACTCTACGCGCGGACGGCTCTTGTGACCGACGTCGAAGTGGTCGACGACTACCCGTCGAGCGTCCTCGCGCACGCGCGACGCCAGCATCGCTGGGTCCGCGGCGATTGGCAGATCCTCTGGTGGCTCTTTCCGTTCGTCCCGACTCGATCGGGGCTGCAGCGAAATGGTCTGCCGCTCGTCGCGCGCTGGAAGATTCTCGACAACCTGCGGCGCAGCGTGATGGCGCCGGCGACCGTCGCCGTGCTCCTGCTCGGGTGGAGCGTCCTCCCCGGTTCGCCGGCCGCCTGGACGGCCATCGGTCTCGCGGCGCTCGTCTTTCCCGTGGTCATGCGCCTCGTGCCGTTCGTCCGCGGTCCAACGCCTGGGCAAGCTGAACGCGTGTTCATTCGCAGCCTCGTCGAAGATCTCAACACGGACATCGCCCGCGCGTTACTGCAGCTGGTGTTCCTCGCCAACCAGGCGTACGAGATGCTGCATGCGATCACCGTGACGCTCGTGCGTCTCGGGTTCACGCACCACCGGTTGCTCGAGTGGGAAACGGCGGCGGCGAGCGCGCATCGCGGCGGACAGCCGCGCGCCAGTGTGTTCGTCAGGAAGATGATCGCGAGCCCCGCGATCGCCGCGGGTGGCCTCGTGCTCGTCCTCATGGTGCGCCCGCACGCGTGGCCCATGGCGGTCCCGATCCTTGCGCTCTGGGCGGCGGCGCCGCTCATCGCGTACGCGCTCAGCCGGTCCGTGCCGGCGCGTCGCGCCGCGCTCGGCCTGGAGGACCGCGAGTATCTGCGCGCCGTCGCGCTGAAGACGTGGCGGTACTTCGAGACGTTCATGGGACCTGAGGATCACGCGCTCCCGCCCGACAACGTGCAACTGGTCCCTGAAACGACCATCGCGCACCGCACATCGCCCACCAACATCGGGATGGCGCTGTTGGCGACGCTCGCGGCTCACGACCTCGGCTTCATCGACACCGATGATTTGGTTGACCGTCTCGATGCCACGTTCTCGACGGTCGAAGGGCTGGAACGGTACGAAGGTCACCTGCTGAACTGGTACGACACGCGCACGCTGGCGCCGCTTCTCCCGGCGTATGTCTCAACGGTCGACAGCGGGAACCTCGCCGGCGCGCTCGTGACGTTGTCTGTCGCGCTCTCGCAGCTGGCGGGTGCAAAAGAACCCGGCGCGGCCGCGGCGCGCGCCGCACGCCTCGAGAATCTGGCAACGCGCACCGCCGCGTTGTTCGACGGCATGAACTTCAGATTCCTCTACGACCCTCAACGGCAGCTGTTCACCATCGGCTATCGTCTCGCGGACGCCGACGGACCGGGCCGCCGCGATCCGGCGTACTACGACCTCCTCGCGTCCGAATCGCGCCTCGCGAGCTTTCTCGCCATCGCCAAGGGCGATGTGCCGGAGTCGCATTGGTTCCACCTGGGACGATCCGTGACCAGCGTGCAGGGCAAGGTGGTGCTGCTGTCGTGGAGCGCCACGATGTTCGAGTATCTGATGCCGCTGCTCGTCATGCGGAGCTATCCGGACACGCTGCTCGATGAATCGTGTCGAATGGCCGTGCGCCGTCAGATCGACTACGCCACGGCTCGAGGTGTGGCGTGGGGCATCTCGGAGTCCGCCTACAACATCGTCGATCGACACGACACCTATCAGTACAAGGCCTTCGGCGTTCCGGGTCTCGGTCTGAGGCGCGGGCTCGGGGACGAGCTCGTGGTCGCGCCTTACGCGACGGCACTCGCCGCGATGATCGATCCCGCGCGAAGCGCCGCGAACCTGCGGCGGTTGGCCGGCGCCGGCCTCGAGAGCGACTACGGCTTCTTCGACGCGATCGATTACACCAATCGCGACGCGGATGGTCACGACGAAGCGGCGACTCGCGCGCCCGGCGTCGCGGGGCACGTGGTCCGCTCGTATCTGGCGCACCACGAAGGCATGACGCTCGTCGCGCTGGCGAACACGCTCGTCGGCGATGCGATGGTGACGCGCTTTCACACCGACCCGAGAGTGCAGGCGACGGAGCTGCTGCTGCAGGAGCGCGTACCCCGCCAGGCACCGACGATTCACCCGCGGCCGCTCGACGAGATGCGGGTCATCGCGCCCCCCCCCGCCGTGCCCGTGCGGCGGTATCGAACGCCGCATACGGTGTTCCCGCACGCACAATTCCTGTCGAACGGCAACTACGTCACCGTGGTGACCAACGCCGGCGGAGGGAGCAGCTTCTGCCGCGGTCTTGCGGTGACGCGGTCGCGACGTGACGTCACGCGCGATCCCTGCGGCGAATGCGTGTACTTGCGCGATGTTCGAAGCGGGCTGGTGTGGTCGGCGACCTATCACCCGACGGCGCAGGAGCCGGACGACTATCTGGTCGCCTTCCGGGCCGAAAAAGCCACGTTCCGCCGCCGCGACGACGAGATGTCGACGCAGCTCGAGATCGCCGTGTCGACCGAAGACGATGTGGAAGTCCATCGGGTGACGGTGGTCAATCAGAGCACGCGGATTCGCGAAATCGACGTCACCAGTTACGCCGAGATCGTCCTGGCTCCGCCGGCCGACGATCTCGCGCACCCGGCATTCGGCAAGCTGTTTCTCGAGACGGAGTATCTGGCCGACAGTGCGGCGCTCATCTGCCACCGGCGCCCGCGGGATTCCCGTGAAGCCGGCGTCTGGGCGGTGCACGTGTTGAGCCTGGAAGGCCGGCCGCAGGGGCCTGTCGAATGGGAGACCGACCGCGCACGATTCCTCGGTCGCGGCCGCGACACGGACGTTCCGGCGGCGCTCGACGGACGCGCGTTGTCGGGCACGACGGGCGTCCCGCTCGATCCGATCGTGAGTCTCCGCCAGCGGATCAGGCTGGTCCCGGGGGCATCGGTGCGGCTCTCGTTCGCGACCGGCATCGCATCCGATCGCGAAACGGCCGTCGCGCTCGCCCACAAGTACCACGATCCCAGCGCGGCGTCGCGCACCTTCGCGCTCGCGTTCACGCACGCGCAGAGCGGATTGCGTCATCTCGGCATCTCGAACGACGATGCGCTCCTCTTCGAACGGCTCGCATCGCGCGTGCTGTTCGCCGACGCCTCGTTGCGCGCGGATCCAGAGCGGCTCGCCGCGAACGAGCTTGGTCAAGCCGGACTCTGGCCGCACGGTATTTCCGGCGATCTGCCGATTCTGCTCGTGCGCGTCGTCGGCGACGACGATGTGGCTCTCGTGCGCGAGGTGCTGCAGGCGCAAGAGTACTGGCGCCTGAAAGGCCTGACGGCGGACGTGGTCATCCTGAACGAGCATCCGGTCGGCTATGTCGACGAGATGCACGCGCAGCTCACGGCGCTCCTCGATAACGGGCCGTGGCGCACGTGGAAACACCGCAACGGCGGCGCGTATCTGCTGCGCAGCGATCTGATGGGCAGCGGCGAGCGCGCGTTGCTCGAGGCCGTCGCGCGCGCGGTCCTCGTGGGAGACCGAGGCGACCTGCGCGCTCACCTCAACAAACCGCATCCGCTTCATGTCCGCGAGGCACTCGCCGCGTTCGCCGATCCCGCTTCGTCGGGCGCGGCCGATATGCGGATCGACACGCCCGTCGCCGTGCCGCCGATGACGCTGATGAACGGGCTCGGCGGATTCACAGACGAGGGGCGAGCTTACGCCATCGTGCTGGAGGGCGACGAGGAAACCCCGATGCCGTGGGCGAACGTCATCGCCAACCCCCACTTTGGAACGATCGTCACCGCGTCAGGTTCTTCGCACACCTGGTCGGAGAACAGCCGCGAGAACCGTCTGACGTCGTTCGCCAACGATCCCATCGTCGATCCGACGGCCGAAGCGTTGTTCGTGCGCGACGACGAGTCAGGGGACGCGTGGTCGCCGGCGCCGGGGCCGATGCGACGCGACGCGGCGAGCGGCCGATTCGTCATCCGGCACGCGGCGGGGGTCACGCAGTTCTCACGGACGACGCGGGGCATGCACCACACGCTCGACGTGTTCGTGGACGTCCAGGATCCGGTGAAGTATTCGCTCCTCACCGTGACGAATGAGAGCGGCGCAACTCGACGGCTGAGCCTCTTCGCCTACAACGACTGGGTGCTCGGACCGCCGCGCGAGGGCCACCATCGCCATGTGACCACGATGCGGGATGTGAAGAGCGGAGCGATCCTCGCGCGAAACGCCTATAACGACGCGTTCGCTCAGCGCGTGGCGTTCGCTCATGCCAGCGAAACACCGGCGTCTGCAACCGCCAATCGTGTGTCGTTCATCGGCCGCAACGGTTCGCTCTCCCATCCGCGGGGCCTCCACCATTCGACACTCGACATGCAGTTTGGCGCCGGCCTGGATCCGTGCGCGGTCCTGCACGTGCCATTCGTGCTGAAACCAGGAGAACGTCGCCGAGTGCTCTTTCTGATGGGTCAGGGCACCAATGCCGAACACGTCGAGCAGTTGATTGCGCGTCACGGAACCGTCGACGCTGCGGCCGTCGCGCTGCAGCGCGTCCAGGATTTCTGGAACCGCACGCTCGAGACGATCCAGATCAGTACGCCTGACGATTCATTTGACGTCTTGATCAACCGGTGGCTGCTCTATCAGGACGTGAGCTGCCGTCTCTGGACCCGGTCCGGGTACTACCAGCCTGGCGGCGCGTTCGGCTTCCGCGATCAGTTGCAGGACGTCCTGGCGCTGTCGTTCGCGCGGCCGGATCTCGCGAGCGCACACCTGCTGCGAGCCGCCGGGCGACAGTTCCTCGAAGGCGATGTGCAACATTGGTGGCACGAGCCGGGCGGACATGGCCTCCGTTCGCGGTGTTCCGACGATCTGCTCTGGCTTCCCTACGTGGTGGCGGCGTATCTCCGCACGACAGGCGACACCGGCGTGCTGGACGAGCACGCGCCGTTCCTGGAGGCGCCGATCCTTCCGCCGGGCGTGCAGGACGCGTACGTGCAGCCCAAGGTTTCCGTCGAACACGGGACGCTCTTCGACCATTGCCTTCGAGCGATCGACAAAGGACTGACTGCCGGCGCGCACGGTCTGCCGCTCATCGGCAGCGGCGATTGGAACGACGGGATGAACCGCGTCGGCGCGGAAGGACGAGGCGAGAGCACGTGGCTCGGCTTTTTCCTCTACAGCGTGCTCAACGACTTCGTGCCGCTCTGCCACGCGCGGAACGATCGGGCCCGCGGCGATCGGTACGCCGACGAAGCGCGGCGGCTCGCCGGCCAGCTCGAACGCTCGTGGGACGGCGAGTGGTACCGGCGCGGCTACTACGATGACGGCAGTCCGTTGGGCTCGGCGCAGAACGACGAGTGCAAGATCGACTCGATCTCGCAGTCGTGGGCCGTGCTGTCCGGGGCGGTGCCGCAACGCTTCGCCGAGCGCGCCATGGATTCGGTTCGCACGTCGCTCGTCGCGCGCGGATCGCAGATGCTGTTGCTGCTCCATCCGCCGTTCGATCGATCGGCGCAAGACCCCGGCTACATCAAGGGGTATTTGCCGGGCATCCGGGAGAATGGCGGCCAGTACACGCACGCCGCCGTGTGGATCGTGATGGCCGTGGCGCGATTGGGCAGCGGCGACGAGGCGATGGAGTTCTTCCACATGCTGAATCCCGTGAACCACACGCGCACACCCGCGGACGCGGCTCGCTATCAAACGGAGCCGTACGTGATCGCGGGCGACGTCTACGCACGGTCACCGCATGCCGGCCGCGGCGGATGGAGCTGGTATACGGGATCGGCCGGCTGGATGTATCGCGCGGGCCTCGAAAGCATCCTCGGTCTTCGGCGACGAGGCGCAACGTTCGTCGTGGATCCCTGCATCCCCTCGTCGTGGCCCGAGTACCGGATTGTCTGGCGGTTTCTCGAGACGCGGTACGAGATCACGGTTTCGAATCCGGCGCGCCGATGCCGAGGTGTGCGGGACGCGGCACTGGACGGCGCGCCTGTTGACGCCGGGGCGATTCCGCTCGTCAACGATGGCCGCGTTCACGATGTGCGGATTGTTCTCGGAGACGCCGCGGCCCGATCCGCGGATGTGCGGGCGTCCATCCTGTCGAACGTCGCCCAGTAGAAGAACGGGAGAACGGGACGTCGTAGCGCGCCTGCCAAGCCGAAGCTCGAACTGCTTTGAGCGAGCGAAGGCTGGCAAGGTTCAGCCGAGCGGCGGTCGCGGCGGATAGTGCCGGTCTCCGGCCTCCAGCTTCCGCGCCGGGAAGTCGGCCTCCGACTCGCCGCACTTTCGCTCCCGCGGCGACTACGGTCCTTCGGTTTGCGGATCGCTCGGCAGGCCTAACAGCGCGTTGCAGAATTCAGATCTCCACCACGGAGGACACGGGGGACGCGGAGGAAAATCCCGTTTTGAACGATTTTGAACCTCCTCTCCTCCGTGTCCCCCGTGGTGGCGAGCCAATCTTGCTCCTCAGAATCCAATCCGGAACGCGAACTGCGCCGTGCGCGGGAAGTACGAGTTCACCGCATTCTGCCGCGGGTCCCCGAACGTCGTCGTGTTGATCGTGCCGTTGTACGCGCCGTAGTTCGCGTGGTTGAACACGTTGAACACTTCGGCGATCCCCGTGATCTTGATCGCGCCGATCTTGATGTCCTTCGTGATGCGCGCATCCACTTTGTGGAGCGGGATCCCTTTCAGCGCGTTGCGCGGCACGACGTCGCCCGTGGCGATGATCGCGGGACCGTCGTACCGATCGGCGACCGCGGCCGGAATGGTGAGCGCGGCGCCGCTGTTGTAGCGATTGCTGCCCGCACCCGTGCCGAACGGGTTCAACCCGATGGTGGTCCCGTAGTAGTTGCCCGACCCGAAAAAGTACGCGGCGGAGACCGAGACGTCCCACGGCAGCCGGTAGATGCCGCTCGCGCGCAGCGTGTGCCGCTGGAACTCGGTCGACCGCGCCCACTCAGCGGTGCGATCGAACTGGTTGTTCGGCTGCGTCTGGAAGCCGGTCGTGTCGTCGTGCGCGAAGAGCATCAGCGTGTACGTGAGGTTGGTCTGGAAGTTGTTCCTGAAGCGCCGCGTGAGTGCCGACGCGATGCTCGCGAGATCGGCCTGGCCATGGCTTTCGAGCCACTGGATCTGCGTGAATTTCGGATCGGCGCGCGCGGTGTTCGGGTTGACGGGATACCCGGTCGCCGGGTTGTACAGGAGGTTCAGATCGAGCTGGTTGCCCAGGTTGTGCGCGTTCCAGTACGTCAGGTCGGATTCGACCGACATCACGTCGCCGAGCTGCTTCTGGAATCCCACGACGCTCTGCCACGTGTACGGCATCTTGTAGTCGTGCGCGATCACGCGCGGGTTCTGAGCGGGCAGCGGGAACTTGCCCGAGATGAAGTCCTGTCCCGTCCTCCCGCGCGTCGGATCGGCGATGAAGCCGGGCAGCCGGTCGTTGGGGAACGAGTTGACCAGAATACGGACGCCGTTGAACGACTGCTGGCTGAACGTCGTGTTCGAGTCGGGCACGTTGTAGTAGAAGCCGGTGCCGCCGCGGATCACCAGGTCGCTCTTGTCGGTGACGTTGTAGGTGAAGCCGACGCGCGGCGCCACGTTGTTGTGATCGCGCAAGCCGGTCTGATACAGGGTGCCGCCCGGTGTGATGCCGTCGGGCCCGACCGGCGTACGGCCGGACGGATTGAACGTCGCGGTCTGCGTGACAAACGGCGGATCGATCGCGCCCAGATCATCGTCCCAGCGGACGCCGCCGTTGATCGTGAGCCGGTTGTTCACCGCCCAGGTGTCGCCGAACCAGATCGCAAACGTCGGCCGCGGGATGTCGATCGTCCAGTCGCCGAAGTTCTGGTCGAAACGCTGCACCGACGCGTCGAGGCCTGACACATCCCACCTGCTCGGATCGTTCCAGGCGTCGGCCGGGAACCGGCGCCCGAGATCGGCCGGCGAGGTGTTGAAGATGAACTCGCCGCGTGAGAGCAGCTGCCACTGGCCCGTGTCGTGCCAGCGGAGGAACTCGCCGCCGATCTTGATGTCGTGCTTCGACTTGTGAACCGTGAGGTCGTACCGCGTCGTGAACGTATTCTGGAAGAACTCCTGCGGGTAGTTGCGCGGCTGCCCGACCGTGAGGTTCGGAAACACGTAGTTCGGCGTGTTCGCGAGCGCCGACACCGCCAGCAGGTTCTTCCAGTCGAAGTGGCTGTAGCCGAACTTGAACTCGCCGAGCACGTTGCCGCTGAAGATGCGCGCCCAGCTCCCGACCGTGTTGATCGCCGCCCGCGTCCGGTGCGCGGCCTGCGATGGATGTGTCGTGCCGGCCAGGCCGGCGAACGGCGTACCCCAGTCCCAGTACGACGAGCGGGCGATGAAGTGGTCCTTGGACGAATGCGTATAGTCGACGCGTCCAAGAAAGCTGTTCTGAATCAGCTTCGTGTCGAACGAAAAGTTCTGTCCTGGCAACGCCGCTGGCGACGTGAGAACGGTGCTCGGCTCGCGTTCGTACTCGTACGACGCGAAGTAGTGGAGCTTGTCCTTGATGATCGGTCCGCCGAACGTGCCGCCGGTCTGTTGATTCGAATAGGGCAGCACGCGAAGCGCGATGGGATCGGACGCGTTGAACTTGTCGTCGCGGAAGTACGCGTAATAGCTGCCCGAGGTCTTGTTCGTGCCCGCCCGTGACACGGCCTGAACCTGAATACCGATCGACCGTCCCTGCGAGATGTCGAACAGATTGGTGACAATCTGGAACTCGGCGATCGCTTCGCGGCTGAACTTGGGCTGACCGAACCCGGAGCCGGCCACCTGCTGCGTGATCTGCTGGCCGTCGAGATTGAGCTGGAACTGACCGTCCCGGACGCCGGGGCGATCGGTGACGTCGTTGGCGGTGATGCCCTTGACGATCATCGCCAGTTCGAGCCAGTTGCGGCCCTGGAGCGGCAAATCCTCCATCTGCCGCCGGTCGACGTTGCCCGCAATCTGCGACGAGTGCGTGTCGATGAGCGGCGACTCGCCGGTGACGGTCACGGTCTCGGTGAGCTGCGCCAGCTTCAATGTGAACGGGATCGTCGCGTGTTTGCCGACGAGCAGCTCGACCCGCGCGATCACGACGGTGGCGAATCCGGAGAGCTCAGCCTGGAACTTGTACGTGCCCGGCTGCATATTCGAGAGGCGGTACTCACCGTTCTCGTTGGTGATGCCCGTGAATTGCCGGCCCGGTTCGAGATCGACCGCCGTCACCGTGACGCCCGGCAGCACCGCCTTCGATTCGTCGGTGATGGCGCCAATGACCAGCACGTCCTGCGCCGAGGCGCCGGACGGGAGCAGGAGAAGGAAGAGGAAGACGCCAGCCGCGAGGACCCGTGTGCGCATCATGTTGGGAGCTCCTTGGAAGGGCCGCCGTGCACGCCGGTCGTGATTGGGCGCATGCTACCTCATACATCCGCCGCCGAACGCAATAGAATTGGACCTTCGTCCGGCACTGCCCATGCGTCTACGGAATGTTGGAACTGCTGGCGTCCTGCTCGCCGCCGTGACCCTCGCGGCGGCGACCGCCGTGTACGCCCAGCGCATCTGGGTCGGCGGTCCGGGGGGCGGCTTCTGGCGCGGCGGCCCGCCGAAATTCGGCGTTCGCGGAGACTTCGACGGATCATTCAATTACTGTCGCGGCTTCTTCAGCAGCATCGCGCGCGAGGCAGGCGGCAGCGGCTGGGGAACGGACTATCCCGGCGCCGACAACAACTTCTCGGTCCGGCTCGCCGAGCTGACGCTGGTTCGCGTCAGGTTGAATCCCGACGGCCAGCCGGCGCACGTGGTGCTGCGCCTCACCGATCCGCTGCTCGCGCGCTGTCCGCTCCTCTTCATGGAGGATGTCGGCACGGTGAAGTTCGACGACGAAGAGATCCGCGCGCTCCGCGACTACTTGCTCAAAGGCGGGTTCCTCTGGGTCGATGACTTCTGGGGCTCGTAAGCGTGGGAGCGCTGGGTCGGCGAGATCGGTCGAGTACTACCGCCGCACCAGTACCCGATCGCCGACATCCCGCTCGAACACCCGATCATGCGCACACTGTACGACGTGAAGCGGATGCCGCAGGTGCCCTCCATCAGTCATTGGTATCGAAGCGGCGGCGGAACGTCCGAGCGCGGCGCCGACAGCGCGATCGTCACGTTCAAAGGCATTCGCGACGAGAAGGGCCGGCTGATGATCGTGATGACGCACAACACCGACATCGCCGACACCTGGGAGCGCGAAGGCGACAACCGCGAGTACTTCGATCGCTTCTCGCCCGAGGGCTACGCCATCGGCGTGAACTTCATTCTATACGCGATGACCCACTGAGGAGGCTTTGCATGGCCGGCTATGTCGATGGATACGTCTTGCCTGTTCCGAAAAGAAAGCTCCAGGCTTACCGCCGGATGGCGACGAAGGCCGGCAGGGTGTGGCGGGACCACGGCGCTCTGGAGGTCCGGGAATGCGTCGGCGACGACCTCAACGTGAAGATGGGAGTCTCGTTCCCGAAGCGGATCAAGGTCAAGCCCGGCGAGACGGTCGTGTTCTCGTGGATCTTTTTCAAATCGCGCGCGGATCGCGATCGCGTCAACGCCAAGGTGATGAAAGACCCACGACTCGCGAAGATGATGGATCCGAAGGCGATGCCCTTCGACCACAAGCGCATG
>MNEX01000015.1 GCA_001917905.1 Acidobacteria bacterium 13_1_40CM_65_14 | reverse complement strand
TCGTGCCCTCGACGGTCTGGCCCTTCTCGAAGCGCTTCGCTTGGATCGACGCCTCGAACATCGCGGCGAAGTCTTCGGTGGGCTCGGTCACAGCACGCTCCTCGAGAGTCAGCGGCCCGCTGCGCCGATCGGAAGCAGACCGCGGCCGCGAGCGGGCGCAGGCGGCAACGTGCCGCCTTCGGCGAGTATCTTCATGTTTTGGAGCGCCGCGGTGAACTGCGTGGTCCGTCGCGCCCTGTCCGCCTCGCGTGCCGCTTCGTCTGCCAGCATCGAGTTGTCGAAGAACAGCGTGTAGACGATCTTCGAGGTGGTCGCCGTCACGGGCCGCGCCTCGAGCGTGCCGTGATAGAGGTTGTACGGCCGGCCTTCCCTCACAGGCTGCGTGTAGGTATAGGACAGCTCGGTCTTTCCGACGAGCACCTCGTTCGCGACTGATCGAACCGCGCCAAATTCACCGTCCTTCCCCGACGTGATCGTGCACGGGATCCGCAACCATTCGCCGATGTCGCAGTACTTGCCGACCCGCTTCCATACGTCAACGGCGGGCCGGTTGACGGCGATTTCCAGCGGAATGGAGATGTAGGTCGGTGAGGCCACCACGGTGCTGACGGCGGCGGGCGGCGCGGCCTGAGCTGCGGGCGCCGGAGGTTGTGACTTCGTCGCGCTCGCCAAACAGACGATCGCGAGTGCACACACCGCGAATGTTTTGCCGAATTGAATTCGCATCTGTTCCTCCCGAACCGATCTAGTGGACCGTATCCACTGAAGGAGTACTGGTCACAACCAGCCTTCGACCGCGATTCTCGGGCCGCGACAACGGAGCGGCCCGGTAGTAAATCCGAAAAGACACGCCACTAGATTTTCACTTGCCGTTGTAGATCACGCGCCACGTTTTACCCTTGACGCTCTCGGTGATATAGAGCGATCCGTCAGGGCCCTGGGCGGTGCCGTTCGGACGCGCCGCGGCCTCCGCCGGATTCATGATCAGATCCTTTCCTTTGAAGCCGTCCGCAAAGACCTCGAACTTGCCGGAGGGCTTCCCGTTGGCAAACGGCTGGAACAGCACGTTGTATCCGGCCATCGGCTGGGGCGCGCGATTCCACGATCCGTGCGAGGTCATGAACGCGCCGCCGCGATAGTGGGCGGGAAACATGCCGCCCGAATAAAACAACAGGTCCACCGGTGCGTAGTGGGCGGGGAACGCCGCAATCGGCGCTTCGAACTGCGCGCAGCGGCCGATCCCTTTGCCGTCGCCGCCATATTCCGGCGCCAGAATCATCTTGTTGGTCCTCCCGTCGAAGAAGCAATACGGCCAGCCGAAGACGGAGCCCTGCTTGACCAGCAGCAGCGGCTCGAGCGGCCGGTTCGCGTTGTCTTCCGCGGTGAAGTGCTCCGGATAGAGCGTGTCGAGCGAATCGCGGCTGTTCATCGCGACGTAGAGATTGCCGTCGTGCCAATCGAGCGCCACCGGCTGCCGCAGGCCCGTGGCGTAACGGCTGGCCTTCGAGAATTTCTGTCCCGGCATGTCGGCGCTGAACTTCCAGATGCCGCCATGCTCTTCGAGCTGCGGACATGGATCCACGCCCTTCGCGCCTTTCTGTCGATCCGGTTCGGCACAGGCATTCGACGGCAGACCGACGTTGACGTACACGTTGCCCGCGTTGTCGAACGCGATGTCCTTGTCCCGATGGCCGCGTTGATTCGGGCCGCTCGGGAAATCGCCGACGATCACTTCCGCCGGCCCCGACGGCTTCAGATCGCCGGGCGCCATCTTGAAGCGCTCGATCGATGTCGGCGTCGAATAATACAAGTAGCCGTTGCGGAGCCTGATGCCGGTCGCGCCTTGCGTGCCGAACTTTTCCTGCACGTCGATCTTGCCGTCGCCATTCGTGTCGCGCAGCCCGAGGATGAACCCGGGCTGCGGAGGCTGGCCCTGGACTCCCGGACCGCTTCGCACGGACACGAAAATGTCGCCGTTCGGCGCGACGACGAGGTTTCGCGCGGTTCCGAGATTGTCTGCGATGACGCCGGCGCAGAAACCCGCCGGTAGCGTCAGTCCGCCGTTGTCCGTGTCGCAGGTAAAGGTCTTCGAGCGCTGTCCTTGAATCGTAGCGGAGGCGATGAACGCGAGGCCTCCGATGATCGCGACGATGAATACGTGTTTCATGTTCTCCTCAGCGTCCACGCGCGCCTGACGGCGCCGTGCCGCTCGAATCCGGAACGAGCATCCGGATCACGCCGTCCTGCCTCGACGTGATGAAGAGCTCGCCGTCGCGGCTGCGGCTGATATGCAGGTCGGCCCGGGCGGCGGTCGCGCCGTTTGCGGCTTCGATGAGCTCCCGTAACGTCACATACGTCCGGTTGCCGCTCTGGTCGCGTACGTACAACTGGATCTCCTCAACCGGCGCCACGGTCTGCGGAATCCCGTCGTCGGCCTTTTTCATCGCCGCGAGATCGGCCACGAACAGGCGGCCACGGACGATGTCGCCGAAGACGAACTTGCCTCGCAGCGCGGGAATGCGGCCGTGGTAGGCGAATCCGCCGCTCACGGCCTGCCCCTCGCTGTGGTCGTACATCGCAACCGGATAGGTGAACCCGTCCTTCGTCCTTCCGTCCAGGATGTCCGGCGCGAGTGGAAACAACTGGTTGAGCGCGCCGCCCGGTCTTGTCACGCCGTTCTCGAACAGCCCCTCGCGCTTCATCCATCCGTAGTTGTGGCCCTCGTGAACGATGTTGATCTCTTCGATGTTGTTCATACCGATGTCGGACGCGAACATCGTCCCGTCGGTGAGATCCCAGGACAACCGGTGGGCGTTCCGGAATCCGTAGGCGTAGATCTCGCCGAGCGTCTTCGGATCACCGTCGGCGGCAAACTTGTTGATGGATGGAATCGTGTAGTCGCCCAATCCTTTCATGCCTCCAGATACCGAAGGACTGCGTGGGTCGATGCGGAGAATGGCGCCGACCACCGTGTCGAGGCGCTGTGTTTGGCCGGGATTGCTCGCATTCGGTCCGCCGCCGTTGCTGAACCCCATGTCGCTGCCGCTGGTGTAGAGCAGACCGTAATCGGGCGAACCGGGCTTCGCCGTCGGGTTGAACTCGACATCGCCGAACGGGTGGGTGAGGTTGGTGACGATCTGCGCCACGCGAAGCAGCTCACGACGCGTGCCCTCGAAGGTGTTCGCCGCGGGGTTGGTCGCGTGCCACTCCGTGATGACGTTGTGGTGGTTCGCATCGGCTCGCGTGAACCCAGGCGGGATGAAGTTCGGCGCCGTCGGGTTGCCGCTCGCGCGCTCGCCGTGCACGGTGTAGAACAATCCGTTCTTCGCGAATTCCGGATGGAAGTCGAATCCGATGAATCCGCTCTCCAGCCTGTTGTAGACCGCGAATGGGAACGCGGCGCCGACGTTCGCATACAGCGAGGGCTGGTTGTTGCGATCGAGCAGGTACAGCATGCCACGCGAGTCGTTGACGAACCGACGGCCGTCCGGAAGGTCGCGAACGAAACTGACGCGCGCCCAGCCGGCCGGCACGACGTCCTGATCCGGCGGCCGCAGCCCCCGCGTCTCCGGCAGGCGCACGACATCCCGGATTTCGACGGTCAGCCCGCGTTTCGTGATCGGGACCGGAATTGGATTGCTCGTGATCGGTTGGCCGATCTGCGCGTCAGTATTGCCGGCGGCACAGATCCCCACGAACAGGAGCATGACGAGTGGCAGCCGTGTATGCACGAGTCCTCCTCCGCACGGGTGGCGTCTGACGATATTGTTTCCGCGCCAGACCATCGCGCAAGGTGAATATTCGAGGGCTATCTCGTCGTGCGAAGCAGGTCCAGCAGTGCAGAAGCCACGGCTTCTGGCTTCTCGTGAGGGAGGAAGTGCCCGGCTCCTTCAACGATCCGCTTGTCGACGAGATGTGGCATCGTGGCGCGCTCGGCAGCCGTGATCTCCGCCGACGGACGCCCGAACGCATCGTCGCCGCCGTGGAGCACGATCGCCGGCACCGAAATCGCAGGCCTGTTCGCCAGCTGCCGCTCGATGTCGAGAAACCGCGGCTCCCCCGGCGCGTTGAAGTTCCGGTGGCGGTACGAGTGGATCACGCAGTCCACGAAGTCAGGGTTGTCGAACGATCGTGCGGTCAGATTGAACATCTCGTCGCTGAAGCGCCAGGTCGGTGACCACTCCCGCCACATCAGCGCGCAGAGCCCGCGCCGGTTCTGCTCGAGACCGGCGCGACCGGCGTCCGTGTTGAAGTACCACTGATACCAGAGCCTGCGGACCGCTTCGGGCGCAGCGGCACGCGCCGGGGTCACCGTGTTCTGAATCAGGTAGCCGCCAATGAGGACGGCCGCGCGGACGCGATCGGGATGCAGCGCCGATGCAATGCACGCCGCGCGTCCTCCCCAATCGAAACCGGCCACGGCGAATCGCGGCAGCCTCAACGCGTCCGCAAAGTCGATCACATCCTGGCCGATCGCCGCCTGCTCCGCGGTTCGGGCCCCGGTGGGATCGAGGAACCGCGTCGGGCCGTAGCCGCGCAGATAGACGGCCAACGCGCGGAATCCGGCGTTCGCGAGCGCCGGCATCACCCCATCGTATGCGTGCGCGTCGTCAGGAAAGCCGTGGAGAAGGATGACCGGAAAGCCGTCCGCGTCGCCGCTCTCGTGGTAGCCGATCTCCAGCACGTTCGCTCGAACGGTCTTGACGCCAGGCGCAGTGGGCATCTGCGCCCTGACGTGTTTGATGCGTTCGACGGAGGCCGCGGCGACCAAGCCCGCCGCGCGTTGCATGAAGCGTCTGCGATCCATGAAGGGGACCGTCGGCCGCCGATCATATCGCACGGCCAGCCATCGGACGCCTAATACGGCATCTGCCGTTTGGTGAACGCGCGGCCTTTGTTCGTGACCTCGACCGATGTGCCGTGCGTCACCATGATGCCCGCCTTGATCAACTGCTCGAGATTCTCGATGCTGGTCGAATGGAGTTGGAAAATGTGGTTCGCCTTCATTGCCGCCATGATGCGCGCCCGAGCCTCGTCGAGTTTCTGCACGCCGATGCGCGGCAGGCCTTCCGGCGTAAACCCGTCGCTCCCTGCGTGCGCCTCGTTTGAGCCACCCTTCTTCAAATACTCGAGGCCCATCAACGACATGGACTGATCTCCGGGCCCCCATTCTCCCCACGCGATACCGGGAACCTTGGTAATCTCTTCGACATTGGCCAGCGCGTACTTGTCTTCCATCTTGAGCGACAGGATCAATTCGCCTTTCGGATTCATCGGCCATGGGTCGGCGCGCTCGATGTACTCGGTGCCGCTGATTCCCCAGATTCGCGACGCGTACGACTGGCTTCCGGATCCTCGCAGTCCTTCCGGAATTCCTTTGTCAGCGCCTTTCAGCTCCGCGCGCTCGAACTGATAGCGAGCCGTCGCCACGAACATCCTCACGGCTTCGGGATTCCGCGCGTGACACAACATCAAGCCGTGCACACCCGCGCTCAGCACCTGCTCGATCACCCAATGGTTCACGCGCAGGGAATCCGATGAGCAGGAGTGCCGGGACGATGAGTCCGATGAGCGGTCCGGCGACAAACCAGGGCAGCGGATGCGGCATTTAGCTCTCAGCACTCAGCTCTCGCCTGTCGGTGGCGGGCTCGATCATGCGCACGGCGCAGATGATGCCAGAGGCAAACGTCAGGAACGCCACGAACGATATCGCCGCCTGAAGGCCGAACCTGTCGGCGATCACGCCCGACAACACCGCGCCGACGGCGTACCCGAGATCTCGCCAGAGCCGGTAGACTCCAACCGCCGATGCGCGCCATGCGGGATGCGCGCGATCACCGATCGCCGCGAGCAGCGTCGGATACACGAGCGCCGTCCCCAGACCGAGCAGCACGCTGCCGCCGCACCACGCGGCGTACGGTTCTGTCATCGGAGCGCTGGCAATGATCCAGAGTCCGACTGCCTGCATCCACATGCCGCCCGCGATCGGCCACTTGCGACCCCAGCGATCGGACAATGCGCCCGTGCCAATCTGAGTCAGACCCCACACGGCTGGATAAATCGCCACGAGCAGGCCAATCTGCCGCAACCCCAGACCGGCGCTCGCAAACAGCAACGGGAACAGTCCCCACGACACACCGTCATTCAGGTTGTTGACGAGTCCGGCTTGACTGATCGTGGACAGGTTTCGATCGGTGACACTCGTCTCGAGGAACACTCGCCCGAACGACCGCGTCGCCTGACCGTCGCCACGACGCGCGTGCGCCTCTCGGCGAGCGAACCCAGTCGTGTCGCGGACGAACACCGCCGACAACACCAGTCCGACGACGGCGAACGTGAGACCAAGGATGAATAACGAAGTACGCAGTCCGTACGAACCAGCAACGAACGCACACGCCCATGCCGCCACCGCCACCGCTCCGTAGCCGGCGAATTCGTTGAGTCCCATCGCGAGCCCTCGACGTCGCGGGCCGACCAGATCGATCTTCATCACGACCGTCGTGGACCAGCACAGGCCCTGATTGACACCGAGGAGAAGATTGGCCGCGGTCACCCAATTCCAGTCCGGCGCCCACAGAAGCAGAAACGGAACCGGCAATCCTGCGACCCACCCGGCGACGAGCAGCGCCTTGCGGCCCACGCGTTCGGACCAGTGACCTGCCGCCAAGTTTGTGAATGCCTTGACGAGTCCGAAGCTGACGATGAACGAAAGCACCGCGCGCTTCGACGTGAGGCCAAACTCCTGCTCGGCGAGAAGCGGCACGACCGCGCGCTCGAGGCCGACCATCCCCCCGACGAAGGCGTTGATCGCGACGAGCAGCGTGAACTGACGCCAGTTGCGGCGCAGACCGAGCGCGGCCTCGACGTCAGGCGGCGAGATTGATCGCGCGGATCTGGGCAGCATCGGGCGGAGGCGCGGGAATGTCCCGCAGCATCGCCGCGACAAATGCGGCGCGATCGTCGAGGCGGAACGTCCTGTTGAAACGGCGCTCGAAACCGATCGTCGAGGAGGGCTTGCCGCTCAGTGCACGTCCACACACCGAGCCGGCGAACGCGCCAGGCCAGACCTCCACGTGATCGGGCAGCTCCCGCAATCGCTGCGCGCTGTCGTACAGCATCGCCGCGCCTTCGTCGGCCCGACTGGCCAGCTCGGTGCGACCCATGTCGCCAACCATCAACGTATGTCCAGTCAGAATCATCCACGGCTCGGCGCCGCGAGTGCGATCGGAGACGAGCAGACAGATGTGCTCGGGCGTGTGGCCGGGCGTGTGCAGAGTCTCGATGACGACGTTGCCCATCGCGAGTCGCTGGCCATCGGCGACGCCAGTCGTCTGTCCGGTCGCGACCGACGCGTGCAACACATATTCGGCGCCGACCCTCGACGCGAGCGTCCGTCCACCCGACACGTGATCGGCGTGCACGTGGGTGTCGACAACGTACCGAATCTGCATCCGGGTCTCGAGTGCGGTGCGCGTGTACAGGTCGACATCCTCGACCGGATCGACGACGGCGCAGACACCGTGACCGCCACAGCCAAGCAGATACGACGCGGCGATTGGATCGACGTGGAGGAATTGCCGGAAGATCACGAGCGCACCCCCGACAGGTTGACGCCCATGACGCCGAACTTGCGAGCGGTCGCTTCTTTGGTCGTGCCGCGGAACGGATCGTAGCGGTGTGTGACCCGTACCTCGCGGAATCCCGCCGTGGTGAATGCCGCGACGAGCTCTGCCTCCGGCAGAGCACCGGCGATTCAACCGGTCCACAGGTCGATGTCGCGTCTGATCGCGTCCGACAACTCGACGCCCGTCACGATGTCAGCGATCTGCAGCCGGCCTCCGGGACGTAACACGCGCGCGATCTCCGCGAACGCTCGATCCTTTTCCGGGACGAGATTGAGGACCCCGTTCGAGATCACCACGTCGACAGACGCACCGTCGAGCGGCAGGCTTGTCGCATCGCCGTCGAGCACCTCGACGTGCGCCAACGCGCACTGTCGCGCGCCCGCCCGGGCTCGGTCGCGCATCTCGGCGGTCATGTCGATGCCGATGGCGCGGCCTGTCGGCCCCACATGGCGCGCGGCAAGGAGCAAATCGGTGCCGGCGCCAGATCCGATGTCGACGACGCACTCGCCCGGCGCGAGCGGCGCGACCGCGTGAGGATTGCCGATGCCGGCGAACGCATGGGTCACCGCGTCGGGCAATGCCGCGAGCTCGGCGGCGTCGTACCCGAGCCACTGCACCGCGTAATCGGGCCCGCGGTGGAAGTGATACGAGCCGTCAGGAGCCGAGGCTACGCGCGCGTACATCTCCTGGACCTCATGACGCAGCCTGATGCTATCGAGATCAACCGGACAGACGAGACTCATGACTCTCCTCCGAGACGAATCACTTGACCCCACAGACGCTCATCGGAGCGAGCGCGTACAGACTGCCCTCGGTCGTGCTCACATACAGCATGTCTTCTGAACCGCCGATTGCTCGGACACTGCCTCGGACCCTGCGCGACCAGGCGGGTGTGCCATCGGCAATGCAGTTATGGCCTGGGCTGCGGCACGATCCGGAGATAGGGCTTCGGGGCTTTCCAGCCTTGCGGGTATGTCTTCTTGGCGTCTTCATCGGACACCGAGCCCGCGATGATCACATCCTCGCCCTGCTTCCAGTTCACGGGTGTCGCGACCTTGTGCTTCGCGGTCAGTTGCAGAGAATCGATCACGCGCAGGACCTCGTCGAAGTTACGCCCGGTCGTCATCGGGTAGACGATGACGAGTTTGATCTTCTTGTCGGGGCCGATGACGAACACGTTCCGGACGGTCTGATTGTCGGCGGCTGTTCTTCCATCACAGGTGCCTTCCAACGCCGCAGGCAGCATCCCATAGAGCTTCGACACCTTCAGATTGGTATCGCCGATCATGGGATAGTTCGGCGCGAATCCCTGGGTCTCCTTGATGTCGTTCGACCATCGCGCATGGTTGTCGACAGGGTCGACGCTCAGCCCGATGACTTTCACGTTGCGCTTGTCGAATTCGGGTTTGAGCTTCGCCATGTAGCCGAGCTCCGTCGTGCAGACCGGCGTGAAATCTTTCGGATGGGAGAACAGCACGACCCAGGAGTTGCCGATCCAGTCGTGGAAGCGAATGCGGCCCTCGGTGGTCTCGGCCTCGAAGTCCGGAGCGACGTCGCCAATCTGAAGAGTCATCGCGTACCTCCTGAGGCGTCACGCCTCATGTAGCGTTCAAAGTAGAGCTCGCGTCTCGATTCGTCAAATGAAATGATAGAATCAGGCCGATAAACGTTACTTATCGATGAATCTGACGCATCTGAAGACGTTCGTCGCCGTCGCGGAGCTGCGTCACTTCGCGCGCGCGGCCAGCGCGTGCAACGTCTCGCAGCCGGCCGTGTCTCATCAGATCGCACAGCTCGAAGACTCCGTCGGCGCGAAGCTGCTGAATCGGGCGCCAAGGCGCGTCTCGCTGACCGTCGCCGGCGAAGTGCTTCTCGAAGAGGCACGGCGCATTCTCGCCGCGGTCGATCGCGCGCACGAGCGCATGCACGAAGTCAGCAGCGGCGCCGTTGGGCGCATCCGGCTCGGCGCCAGCGCCACACCGGGACTGTACCTGCTCCCTTCTTTGCTCGCGGATTACCGCGAGTCGCATGCGAGGTTCGATCTCCAGTTCCAGATCGGCGCGGTCGATGAAATCGCGGAACGCGTGATCCGCAACGATCTCGACATGGCGGTCATCGCGGGCCGGCCGCCAACGGACGAACTCCGCATGCAGACGCTGCTCCATGACGAGCTCGTCGCCATCGGCGCGGCAGGCAAAGCCCGCCGCACACGGACACGCGAGAGTCAGCCGGGGCTCGATGCGCAGTGTTGGATCATGCGTGAAGCGAAATCAACGACCCGTCGCGAGGTTGAGGCGTGGTTGAATCGTCACGGCATCGTGCCGGCGCGAACGATGACGTTCGACGGTCCAGACGCGGTGAAGCGCGCTGTGACGGCGGGACTCGGTATCGCGATCGTGTCGAAGCTGACCGTCGAAGAAGATCTCAAAGCGCGGCGAGTCGTCCGGCTCGATTTGGGCTTTCCGCTTCCGACGCGAACCGTGTATCTCCTGGATCACCCACACAAGCATCACGGCGCGGCGTGCAGCGCGATGTTGAAGCTGTTTTCGGCGACGTTTCCGGAAATGCGCTGAGATCTACTCGTCTTCGCGCTGCAGACGGTAACCCGCCTTGCGCGCGGTCAGGATGTGGCGGGGCCGTGACGGATCGTCTTCGAGCTTACGCCGGAGCTCGGCAACGTGCGTGTCAACAGTCCGTGTGAGGACGCTCGACGAATGCCCCCACACCTGTCTGAGCAGATCGAGCCGCGACACGACAGCTCCTCGGCGTTCGAGCAGCGCGAGCAGCAGATTGAATTCCATCGGCGTGACCGAAACCGCGTGATCGCCTTTTCGGACCGTGCGCGTGGCGAAATCGACCGTCACATCCCCGAAACGAGTTGGGATTGCACGCGCCGACAACGGTCCGACACCGCTTCGACGCAGCACGGCCTCCACTCGGGCCATCAGCTCCAATATGCCGAACGGCTTGGTGACGTAGTCGTCGGCGCCCAATCTGAACCCCCGCACTTTGTCGGCTTCCTCCGTGCGGGCCGTCAGAATCACAACCGGCATCTCCAGGCCTTCTTCGCGCAACTGGCGCAGCACGCGGTAGCCGTCCAGTTCGGGCAACATCAGATCCAGAACGATCAGATCCGGCTGCAGCTCGCGCGCGCGACTCAATCCGCACGCACCATCGGTCGCGAGCTCGACGCCGTATCCCTCGATTTCGAAGTTGTTGCGCAACCCGAAGGCCAGATCCTCGTTGTCCTCGATGACGAGAATCCGCGCCAGTGGCGCCGCGCGCACGCTACACTCCGGCCGCGGCCGGCCGCTGGCGCTCCGAGCGATCGTCGGCATAGGTCGCACCTGGCAACTCGATCGTGAACCGCGCCCCGTCCGAGCCGCGGTCCACGCGGACCCGTCCTTGGTGAAGCTCGACGAGCTGTTTGACAATCGCCAGGCCGATACCGGTGCCGCCTGTCGATTCGGTGTGGCTCGCTGCGCGATAGAACGGCTCAAAGATGCGCGCCGCGTCGGCGACGGGGACGCCGGGCCCCTGATCCTCTATTGCGATGAGCGCGGAGCCGCGCTCGCACTCAGAGGTGACCGTCACAGTCTGACCCGCAGGGCCGTACTTCAGTGCGTTGTCGAGAATATTGAGGACAATTTGCCGCAATGCGCCGCCGTCCACGGCCACGACGACACCTTCTTCAATCTGTCTCGCAATCGACGTTCGCTTCGATCGCGCGAGTGGTTCGAAGCTGTCGAGGATCTCGTGCAGCAGGATGTCCAGCCGTGCCGGAGTGGGCGTCACGAGCGCGCCGCCGCGGTCCGAGCGTGAGAATTGCAACACGTTCTCGATGAGGTGCGTGAGCCGCTCTGACTCCTGGACGATGATGGCGAGCGAGCGCCGGCGTTCCTCGGACGAGCGCACGCGATCGAGGAGCAGCGTCTCGCCGAACATGCGAATTTGCGCCACGGGTGTGCGAAGCTCGTGCGAGACACCCGAAATAAAGTCCGCCCGCAGACGCACGAGCTCGCGCTCGCGCCGCAATTGGACGAGCGCAACGACGACGAGCCCCGTCGTCAGGACGAGCAATCCCACGAGCAGCGGCACACGATTGCGAGGGAGACCTCCAATGATCAAGTGCTCGGCAGCTGACGGCCGGAGCGCGACACTCAAGCGCAGGCCGCCCAACTCGCTCTCGAGATCATTGTCGCTGGCGTACTGTGACCACGCCTTCGACGACGCAAAGACCTCATGACCTTCGTCGTTCGACACCCGTACGCTGAGGAGCTCTCGTGTGTCACCGCCGAGTGAGGGCGGGAGCAGCGGCGAGTCTCTCAAGATCCGCGCAAAAATATCGGTGATCATCGCGGGGTCTGCGACGAAGCCGATGATCGGCTGATTCCGGTCGCGCGTCTGATCCGGAACCCTCCACGCCAACACGTACGGCTTCGTATCCTGTTCGTCGATGCGCAGGAGAGGACAATCCGTCTGGAGCTGGCCGCGACGAACCTTTGTGAGCGCATCGTTCAACAGTCGACGTGCGCGCAATGGCAACGGCTCGCCGTTCGAGACGACGTCGTCGCCGGTAATCGATGTGATGAACACGCTGCGGACCGCAGCGAGGCTCCCCCCTCAACCGTCCTTTGCGTGACGCAACTGGATCAAATCCGGCAGCGTGTTAGGGCCATGGCAGCTCATCGCCAGCCGCGCGAGCTGAGAGCCCAGGACAGCGTTCAGTTCGCGCCGTGCCAGTCGCGTCAACTCCCAGCTCGCAAAGGTTGCGTAGTCGCGCAGCACGTTCTCGGCCGTGGCGCGGTGCGAACGAGCCGCGGACTGCGCTTGATATGCCAGCGCTCCTGCCACCGCCAGCGTCGACAGCAGCAGCAGCACGATGAGCGCTGAGCCTGGTCGCCGGCTGCTCATGCCTCATTCTACGGCCGCCCCTCGGGCGCAGGGTCACGCGGGGGTCAGAGAAATGTCAGAAACCGGTGAAGTTCACCAAGTCCTGACAGGAATCTTGCGCAGCCTTCACCTGTTGGGCGCCGGCGACCGATACGATTTCTCTGACTTTCCGGTTGGAGGCGTCCATGTTCGAGCAGATTCGCCGCGGCTGGTTCCTCGCTCTCGCCGTCGCTCTTGCTCCTCAGCCGACCATCGCCCAGGCGCCACGCACACAGGTTTCGTCCGCTCAGCAGGAAGAATCCGCTCGCGAAGGCTGGCAGAAGGTGCCAGAAATCTTCGAGGCGATGGCGGTCCGCCCCGGTGCAATCGTGGCGGACGTCGGCGCCGGGGGAGGATTCCTCACCGTACGGCTGGCGCGCGCGGTCGGCCCGACAGGCCGCGTCATCGCGGTCGACGTCAGCGCACGTGAGCTCGAGCGGTTGCGTACGCGTCTGGATCAGGACGGTTTGACGAACGTTGAGACCGTAACGGGGGACGCTGACAACCCACGTCTGCCGTCGGCGTCACTCGACGCGGCGGTCATCGTCAACGCGTATCACGAGATGGTCGACTATCAGGCGATGCTTCACCATCTCAGAAGCGCGCTCAAGCCCGATGGACGGCTCGTGATCGTCGAACCGATATCTGAGAAGCGTCGCGCGGCATCGCGCGAGCAG
>MNEX01000036.1 GCA_001917905.1 Acidobacteria bacterium 13_1_40CM_65_14 | reverse complement strand
GAGCAGAACGGGCTGGATGCCCGCGGCGCGCGCGCCGACCACGTCGACGTGATACAGGTCGCCGACGTGGATCGTGGTATCCGGCGCGCTGCCCGTTCGCTCGAGCGCAATGTTGAAGAATCGGGGGTCCGGCTTCTCCACACCTTCGTCGCACGAATCGAACAGCGCGTCGACCGCATCGATCAGTCGCACGCGCTCGAACAAGTGACGGAGCTTGCCGTTGGCGTTCGACACGACCACGAGCCGATGCCCTCGTGCCCGCAGCGTCGCCAGCGCCGGCCGGACGTCGTCTGCCACCGTCTCCCAGAGGTTCGAGGTCTGGTGATACCGGTGCAGCTCCGCGAGCGCGTCAGCCGTCGCGGTCGAGAGCTCGACGCCCGCGTCCGTTAAGACGAGGTTGAAGTAGGTCCAGCCGCGCTGCTGATCGTTTGTCGCCTGAATGGTCGCGCCCTGGTCGAGGTGTTTTTTGGCACGCGGCTCAGCCGCGGCGAGCGCCGCAGCCGGCACCATTACGCCGCGGCGCGCGAGTGCCTCGCTGACGCGCGACCAATTGGGAAACACGAGCACGCCGCCTGCATCGAGAAACACCGTCCGGATGGACACGACTTCAGCTTACACTTGTATCCAAGCGGACCGTATCGGCTGAAGGAGTACCAGTCACTACGAGCCTTCGACCGCGATTTTCGGGCCGCGACAACCCGGGGCCCCGACGCGCACGCCTGCGCGGCGGGGTGGGAGCGGAGCGGCCCGGTAGTGATTCGAGGAGACACTCCACTCGTGAACCCGCGACGCGCATTCGTCATCGTGATCGTGCTGGGCTCACTGGCTCTGATCTACGTTGCCGCTCGCTACACGCGAGAGGCGCGGCCGGCCGAGGCGTCGGCGCCCGCGCCCACGGGCGATCAATTCTCGGTGCGGTTGTTCCGCAATCCCACGACGGTGGGCGATTTCACGATCCGCGATCTCGCCGGCCGGACGATTTCGTCGGCGGCGCTGCGCGGCAAAGTGACGGTGATCAATTTCTGGGCGACGTGGTGCGGGCCGTGCCGCGCGGAGATCCCGGATCTGGTCGCGCTCCAGGAGAAGTACAAAGAGACGCTGCAGGTCATCGGCATCTCGCAGGACGAAGCGCCGCCGGAGGTGGTCAAGCGCTTCGCCGCCGATCACAAGATCAATTATCCGGTCGTGATGATGACGGCGGAGCTCGAGAAGCTCTTCCCCGGCGTCGTCGCCCTCCCGACCTCGTACGTCCTCGATCGTGACGCACGCATCGTCCAGAAGCACGTGGGTATGCTCAGATCGGAGACGACCGAAGCCGAAGTCCGCGTACTCGCGAAGCTGCCGGTCAACGCGACGGTCGAACAGGTCGATCAGACCCAAGGGTTGAAGCTCGAAAACGGCGCGCAGGCGATGAACATTCCTGGTGTCGACCTGACGAAGCTGTCCGTCGCGCGCCGCACAGAGGCGCTGCAGAAACTGAACGGCCAGCCGTGCACCTGCGGCTGCGATCTGACCGTCGCGCGCTGCCGCGTCGACGATCCCACCTGCAGCATCAGCCTGCCGCTCGCCCGCAAGATCGTTCAGCAAGTCGCCGAACAGAAATAAGCAGGAATCACGCGTTCGGAGTGTCGGGACGCTTCCGGGACACTTCGTCGAGCTCGGCGGATATGGTCGCGTAGCACGACGGACAGATGCCGTGACTGAACTGCGCCTCGGAATGGTCGGCGATGTAGCCTTCGACCTGCTGCCAGTACTGATCGTCGCCGCGAATCCGCTTACAGTAGCTGCAGATGGGCAGCAGTCCGCGCAGCTGCTTCACGTTCGACAGCGCGTCCTGCAATTCGGCGACGCGCTCGGCGAGCTTCTGCTGAAGACCGAGCACGCGGACGCCCACCGCCACGCGCGCGCGCAGCTCGTCGGGATCGAACGGCTTGATGATGTAGTCGTCGGCGCCGGCGTCGAGTCCCGCGATGACGTCGCCGCGCCCCTCGCGCGCGGTGACGAGCAGCAAGTACATGTTGGCGAGCGGCAGCTCCGCGCGCACGAGGCGGCAGACATCGGGGCCGTCGATCTCCGGCATCATCCAGTCGAGAATTGCGAGGGTCGGCGTGGTCGCCGTGCGCAGATGGTCCCATGCCTGCGCACCGTCGCTCACGACCGTCGTCTCGTAGCTCCAGCGCTGCAGCGTGCGCGCGAGGATTTCTCCGGTGACGCGATCGTCTTCGGCGATCAGCACTTTCATGGCGCCGGGCTGAGTATACTATCCGCACCGCGCCGACAGATATGACCCGAAGTACCGTCCGGCGTCTCGGACTCGCCGTGCTGTGCGGCGCGGCCGGCGCGGTCATCAACTCGCTGCCGGTCGGTGCGGTCGCGCCGCTGCTCCTCGGCCGTATCGCAACGCTGCCGGTGGCGATTCTCTTCGGCCCCTGGTTCGGCGGGCTCAGCGCGGCGGTCGGTGCGGTGGGCGTGCGCGGCTCGCTCTCGGTCCTCTCGATCGCCATCCTCGTCATCGAGGCGCTCATCATCGGCGCCGTTGCGCGCCGCGGAAAGTCGCCGCTCGTCGCCGGCGCGCTGCTGTGGGGGGCGGCCGCCATCGTGCTCGTCATCGCGCCCCAGTGGTACGGCGTGGAGTACCTGCGGCGATCGATCTGGCCGATTGCGCTGCAAGTCATCCTGAACGGCCTCGTGGCGATTGTCGTCGCTGATTTGATTGCGACGGCGGCCTCCATGCAGCATCTCGTGAGCGCGCAGCCGGTCGAGCGGCGCCGCATTCGCAGCTACGCATTCCACGCATTCGTGCTCGTCGGGACGCTGCCGGTGCTGCTGCTCGCCGCTGTCGACAGCCAGTTGACCGCGACGCGGCAGGAGTCGAGCGGCGGCGCGCGCCTGCAGGAAGCGGTGACGGCGCTCCGCGAGCACATCGATGAATACGTCGGGAATCACCTGCACGCGGTCGAAGCGCTGACGGCCGCGGTCAGCGGTCCGACCTTGACCACCACCGACCGCCAGCGGTTGCTCGACCGCTACCACGACATCTACCCGGGGTTCATCACGATCTTCATCGCCGATCGCGGCGGTGTCGTGCACGAGATTTACCCCCGGCGCGAGTCGCCACCGGTCGCGGACCGCGAGTACTTCGTCGATGCCGTCCGCCTGCGCCGGCCGGTGGTGTCCGACGTCATCCTCGGCCGCCTGTCGCTCGTGCCCATCGTCACAATCGCGGTGCCGCTCGTCATCGACTCCGGCGGCGGCGTCACCGGTGTCGTCGGCGGATCGCTGGATCTCTCGAAGTTCGAGCGCTTCGTCGAGGATTTCCGCACGCTCCCGAACGCGCGGATCACGATCGTCGACCAGCGCGATCGCGTCATCTACGCCGGCGGACAGACCGGCTACACCGCGCTCGAGAGCCTCGCCAACGACGATCTCGTGCGCGGAAGCGCCGAGGCCAAGAGCGGGATGTTCCGCTATCAGCGCCGGGCCGGCGACCAAGCGCAGGGCGGCCGGCTCGTGGCGATGGCGACGATTCAACCCGCCGGGTGGAAAGTGTTCGTCGAGCAGCCGCTGTTGAACCTCCGCCTGCAATCGACGGAGTACTACGCCGCGACGCTCGCGCTGATCTTCATGGCGCTCGGCGGCGCGGTGCTTGGGGCGCGCGGGTTCGCCGGCGCCGTCACCCGCCCGCTCGAAGAGCTGGTCGGCATCGTCCGCAACATCTCCGCGCACGGCGTTCCTGCGGAGGCGCGCCTCACGTCCACGCCGCCGGCCGAAATCGCGGCCTTGCTCGAAGACGTCAACGGCATGCAGATGCGGCTGGCCGACTCATATCGGCAGCTCGAACAGGCGCTTGCGCAGCGCGAGCGGCTCAACACCGAGCTCAGGGCGCTGACCGAAGATCTCGATCGCAAGGTCCGCGAGCGGACCGCGGAGCTCGTGGCTGCGACGCACGTCGCCGAGGAGGCGAATCAAGCGAAGAGCGAGTTCCTCGCCAACATGAGCCACGAGATCCGCACGCCGCTGAACGGCATCATCGGCATGACCGAGCTCGCGCTCGACACGCCGCTGACGCTCGAGCAGCGCGAGTACTTGTTGATGGTGAAGAGCTCGGCCGACGCGCTGCTCAGCATCCTGAACGACATCCTCGATTTTTCGAAGATCGAGATGCGCAAGCTGGAGTTCGAGCGAATTCCCTTCTCCGTCCGGGACCACCTTGCCGATCTCGTGAAACCGCTCGCGCTTCGCGCCGAACAGAAGGGACTCGAGCTCGTGTGCCACGTCCTGCCCGACGTCCCGAGCGTGACGGTGGGCGATCCGGGACGGTTGCGACAGGTGCTGGTCAACCTCATTGGCAACGCGATCAAGTTCACCGAGCGCGGACAAATCCTCGTGCAGGTCGAAGCGGAATCGAAGTCCAGTGACACGGCCGTCCTCCACTACTTCGTCAGCGATAGCGGCATCGGAATCCCCGAGGACAAGCAGGAAGAGATCTTTCAACCGTTCAAGCAGGCGGACGGATCGACGACGCGGCGGTTCGGCGGGACCGGGTTGGGTCTGACGATCTCGTCGACGCTCGTCGAGCTGATGGGCGGCCGCATGTGGCTCGACAGCGCCCCGCTCGAGGGCAGCACGTTCCACTTCACCACGCGGCTCGGTGTCACCGACGCGCGCCCCGAAGCGACGGCCCTCAATCTCACCGACCTGCCGGTGCTGATCGTCGACGACAATCCGGTGAACCGCCGCGTCCTGCACGATCTGCTGCTGCGGTGGAAGATGAAGCCGACCGTTGCCGATGGCGGCCCCGCGGCGCTTCGCGCGCTGGCCGACGCATCGGCCTCGGGACGGCCGTTCGCGCTCGTCCTGCTCGACGCCCACATGCCGGAGATGGACGGCTTCGACGTGGCGCGCCGCATCCGCGACGATCCGAGCGTCGCAGACGCGACGATCATGATGCTGAGCTCGTCGGGCCAGTACGGCGAGAGCGCGAAATGCCGCGAAGTCGGCATCGCGAATCATCTGACGAAGCCGGTCGACCAGCGCGACCTCCTCAGCGCGATCGCGCGCACGCTCTCGCGGGATCAAACGCCGCGCACGATGCTGCCCGGCGCGATGCTAACCAAGGATCTGCCGGAGCGGCGCCTGCACGTGCTGCTCGCCGAGGACAACGCGGTCAACCAACGGCTCGCGGCCAGCCTGCTCGAACGCCGCGGCCACCGCGTCACGATTGCGCCCAACGGCCGCGAAGCGCTCGCCGAGCTCGAGCGGCAGGCCTTCGACGTCGTGCTGATGGACGTGCAGATGCCGGAGATGGGCGGCTTCGACGCGACGGCCGCCATTCGCAAGAAGGAGCGGGCGGCCGGCGGTCACATCCCGATCATCGCGATGACGGCGCACGCCATGAAAGGCGATCGCGAGCGCTGCCTCGCGGGCGGGATGGACGAATATCTCACCAAGCCGCTCGATTCGCGGCAGCTCTGCGGTCTCGTGGAATCACTCGCCTCGGGTACGCACGTCCCGCCGGACGCGACGCTCGTGCCGCGCCAGGTACTCGCGCGCGTCGGCGGCGATCATCAACTGCTCGCCGAAATCAGCCGGCTGTTCGTCGACGATGCCCCGCGGCATCTGCAGCGAATTCGCGCGGCGCTCGACGCCCGCGACGGCGAGTCGCTGCGTCGCGCGGCTCACGGCCTCAAGGGCGCCGCTGCCAACTTCGATGCCGACGGTGTGGTGAATGCGGCGCGCGCACTCGAGGAGAGGGGGCGCGACGCGAAGTTCGACGATCTCGACGCAGTGTGGCGCGAACTGACGACTGAAACAGAGCGGCTGATCTCGGTACTGCGTGAAGTCGCCCAATAGGCACGGGTCCTGCAGTCTTTTCATTCGTCCGTCATGCGAGTGAGGAGGCACCTGATGTGGAATAAAGATGAAGTGCGCGGAAAGGTCGACCAGGCAAAAGGTCGAATGAAACAAGCGGCCGGCGATCTGAAGAACGACGAACAGCTGCGCAAAGAGGGCGAGGCCGACGAAGCGGCGGGTCAGGTCGCAGAGGCACTCGGAAAAGGCCGGCGCAAAGTCGGCGAAGCCATCAAAGATCTCGGCGACACGATCAAACGCTGAACCGCGAGTGACGTGGTGATGGGGCCTTCCGCCTCGCCACCTCATCTTTTCCCCGTCCCCCGGTTCCGACACAAAAGTGGAAGTTGAATGGTTGATCCCAGACACGGCATCGCCGATCGCGTCGATCTGCCAGCAAAACCAGCGCGTTGGCTCCGGGCACGGCCTTTGTAGAGGTAGGGCCGCGTGTCCGAAATGGCTGAGTGCGTCGTGCCGATCACATCGATGAGACCAGAGAACGCGTCCATGCCGGGGCCGCAGCCGCAAACGCGCAACCAGCTGCAGGAATGGGTGCGTGAGACGCTGCATCTCCCGCCCGCGCTCGAAGGCGAGCTGCTCGCCGCCATCGATGCCGTGTTCACGCGCCACGAGCGGCTGTGGCAGGAGTCGAAGCACGAGGCCATCCAGGCGCTCTCGACCGGATTCGCCGACAAGATGGCGCGCGTGCAGATGGAGCTGTCGGCGAAGGACGCGACCGTCAGCAGCATCTCGCGCTACTTCGAGGGGCTCGTCGCCGACCTCACCGACAAGTCGAACCGCGATCCGAAGACGAAGCTGATGAACTTCGGCCGTTTCACGGAGCAGCTCGAGTCGTTTCTCGCGCTCGAGCAGCGCGGGCGGTGGTGCGCGGTCGGACTCGTCGACATCACCAGCTTCAAGTGGTACAACGACGCGCTCGGACACGCGGTGGGCGATCGGATCATCGAGCGTGTGGCGCAGATCCTGCGCGAGCAGGCGCGCTCCGACGACCTCATCGCGCAGGAACGGCTCGGCGGGCCGCGCACGAAGGATCTGCACGCTCGCTTCGGCGGCGATGAATTCTGCTTCCTGATTCCCGATCTCGCCGATTATCACCAGGCACACACCGTCGGCGAACGCTTCCGCGATGCGGTCGAGCGCTTCGACTGGACGCTCGAAGACCGGCGACTCGCGGTCCAACCGCCGCGCGTCGACGTCGGCGTCGTCTGCCTCTGGCTCGGTCGCGTGTCGGAGCGCCGCTTCATCGCGTCCCGTCTCGCGGCCGATCTCATTCAGCGCGCCGACAAACTGATGTACGAAGCGAAGGGCGAGCGCGCGAGCCACATTTATCTGTTGCGCGCAAAGATCGAGAACGGCGAGCTCGTCGAAATCCCGGACGGCGTCACCGAGCCCGTAGAAGAACCCGAACCATAGGTGCTACACTCGAAGAATTGGTGAGTTGGTGGGTTCGTGAACTCACCAAGTCACCAATTTCTGCGTCAGTGCCTATGGTGGGTATAGCTCAGTGGTAGAGCGCCGGACTGTGGCTCCGGAAGTCGCGGGTTCGAACCCCGTTACCCACCCCACTTCCTTCCTTTCGAACCTCTCACAATCGTTTCACGCGCGGTTCACGCGGTCGTCACGAGTTGCCGGTTTGATCGAGTGGTGCGGCGAGCCACGCGGCGGCGATGGACTGGGCTCGCTCTCATGGCAGCGGCATCGGTCGCGTGGGAGCTCCGGGGGAGCACGGAACTGGTCGTGACCACCGCCGAAGTCAGCACTGGAACGATCGAGCGGCGAATCGTCGCGAGCGGGACGCTGGCAGCCATCGTCGCGGTTGAGGTCCGGACGAAGGTCTCAGGCACGATCGAATCAATCAACGCCGATTTCAACTCCGTCGTCACGGCCGGCCAGGTCCTCGCGAGGCTGGGCTCGGCATCCGTGGACGCGCAGCTGCGCGAAGCGGAAGCCGAGCGGAGCGCGGCCGAGGCCGATCTGAGCGGCGCTGAAACCGCTGCCGGCGACGCGCGGGCGAAGCTGTCGCGCGCCGGCGCGCTCGCGGCCGCCAAGATGATTCCCGGCGCCGACTTCGACGCCGCGAAGGCGACGCTGGTCGAAGCGACCGCCGATGTCGCCGCCGCGGAATCGGCGGCTGCCCGGGCCAGCGCGGCGGTCGATCGCGCGACCGCGATCCGCGATCAGACGATCATCCGCTCGCCGATCGACGGCATCGTCGTCTCGCGCAACGTCGACGTCGGGCAGACTGTCGCCGCGACGCTGGAGTCGCCGGCGCTGTTCACGATCGCGTCGGACCTCAAACACATGCGACTGAAAATCGACGTCGATCAGGTCGATGTTGACGGCGTCCATCCGGGCGACGCGGTGACGTTCGAGGTCGCGGCATACTCGAGCCAGACCTTTCGCGGCACGGTCGCGGAGCTTGGTCTTCAGCCGGCAGCGGCGGCCGGCGCCACGGCGGTCAAGCACACGATGATGATCGATGTGGCCAACGTGGATGAAAAGCTCAGGCCGGGCCAGCGGGTGACCGTGAAATTCAACGGCTCACGCCACGACAACGTTGTGAGAATCCCCAACAGCGCCCTCTCGTTTCGTCCGCCGGCCGACATCCTGACGGCGATCGCCGAAACGGAGGTGCCCGCGATCGATGCTGAGGATCCGGCCGCGGCGGGAGAGCTGAGACAGGTCTGGGAGTACGACGGCAAGCAATTCATCGGTATTACGGTGCGCACGGGCCTATCTGACGATATGTGGACTGAACTGATGAGCGGCTCTGTCAACGCGGGAGATTTTTTGGCGACGAGTGCGGCATTCGAGCGGCGGTCGCGCGACTGACCAGCCCTGCAATTTCAGTACGGGCACACACGTTGCGTGAGTCCCAGCGGAGGTGACGATGTCCGCGCTCGAGCTGGTGTTCGCCCTCGAATACCGCATCGCGTTCTGGGGAATCTTCATCGCGCTCGCGCTGGCCGCGGGCTTGTGGATTCCGTATCTCTACAAGGAAATCAAGAAAGGCAAAGCGAACCTCGGACCACGGACGCCGATCGGTGCCGGTGACACTCATCCGGGCCGGCGCGGTGATCCCGCGCCAGGCCAGCCGGACGCGCAAGCCGATCCGTACGAGACGCGCACCCAGCGCTGAGCGGCTATGGCCGTTCTCACCTTTCGTGTAGCGCGCCGAAGGGGATGCAGGAAACCGAGAAAGACGGAGGCAACGGTTTCACACAGAGCAACGGAGAAACGGAGCACGAACAGAGAAGGGAGCGCATTCGACGCGGCGCCGCGTCGAATGCTCTGCTCCGTTTTGTCTCCGTTCCTCCGTTCCTCCATGTTTGACCGTTCTCTCAGTCCCCTCCGTTACCTCACGCGGTCACGCTACTCCGAAATGAGAATGGCATTAGCCGTCGCGCAGCGCGGTCATCGGATCGACCGTTGTTGCGCGCCGAGCCGGCACATATGCCGCGGCGATCGCAGTGGCGACGAGCACCGCCGCGAACGCGGCGTACGTGACGGGATCGTACGGCGACACCCCGAACAACAAACTCGACGCAGCGCGTGCTGCCGCCGCGGCGAGCCCGACGCCGATTCCAATCCCAACGATCGTGAGCGTGAAGCCGCTCGCCAACACCATCTGCAGTACGCGGCTGCGATCGGCGCCGAGCGCCATGCGGATGCCGATTTCGTGTTTCCGCTGGCTGACGTCGTACGCCAGGACGCCGTACACCCCAATCGCGGCGAGCGCCAGCGCCAAGCTTCCGAACGCCACGAGGAGCCACATCGCGATACGCCGCCGTCCCAGCGAATCGCTCAACCGATTTTCGAGGGAGCGGACGTCGTAGACCGGCAGCTCGGGATCGAGTCCGCGAATGGTCGCGCGCGCGGCGGCGGCGACGCTTGCCGGATCGTGCACGGTGTTGACGACGGCGAAGATCGTCGGCGTCGGGCGCTGCGCCAGCGGGAAGTACACCGTCCCGCGTGGCGGTCGATCCAGCGCATCGTGGCGCACGCTGCGGACCACGCCGACGATCTCGCACCACACATCCGGGTTGTCGATCGAAATCCTCGCGCCGATCGCGTCGCCTGCCGGCCAGTGGCGCGCCGCTTCCTCGTCGATCACGACCACCGGCGGCGCGGTGGCGCCGTCGCGATCCGCGAATATCCGTCCGCGCACGAGCGCAATGCCCATGGCGCGGAAATATCCCGGGGACGCCGACCGCCAGTCGCCGTGCGGACCGTCCTGCCCACGCGGCGTCGGTTTCCCCTGAATGTCGAACGAGCCCATGTTCTTGAGCTCGCCGAGCGGCAGCTCGGAGACGCCGCCAGCCGCTGCGACGCCGGGCAAACCTGACAGCCGCTCGAACACCTGCGCGTAGAACGTCGCGCGACGTGTCGTGTCGCGCGGGTACCGCGCCACCGGCAGCGTCACACGCATCGTCAGCCGATGTGAAATCGCAAACCCCGGATCCACCGCGGTGAGCCGCGCAAAGCTCCGCACGAGCAGACCCGCTCCGACGATGACCGCAAACGCGAGCGCTACCTCGGCGACCACGAGCGTGCGCCCCATCGCGCGTCCTCCTGACGCGCGTGTGCTTTCACCGAGCGCACCGCGCAGATCGGTGAGGCGCGAGACGTGCCACGCCGGCACCAGCCCGAACGCGAGGCTGCTGGCGAGCGCAATCGCCATCGCAAACAGCAAGGCCTGCGGGTCGACGTGCGGCGGATCGAATCGGGGAAACGCGGTGGCGGCGGCGCGCGCGACGAGCGGGACCGCCGCCGCGGCGACCAGCGCCCCCGCAAGGCCGCCGAGCAGACCGAGCACTGCCGTCTCGACGAAGAGCTGCTGACGCAGCCGGGCGGCCGCGGCACCGAGCGCCGCGCGCAATGCGAACTCGCGGGAGCGATGGGTCGCGCGCGCGAGGAGGAGGTTCGCCACGTTCACGCACGCGATCAAGAGCACGAGCGCCACCGCACCGAAGACCGCGAGGATGATCGGACGAGCGTCGCTGACGAGATCGTCGGTCAGGGGCCGCATGCCGAGCGTCCAGCGCGGCGAATCGGCGTAGTACTGCTGGTGCAGCTGTCGTGCGAGCGCCGCGACCGCATCGCGAGCCTGGTCCATCGTCACACCGGGTCGAAGCCGCGCGATCGCGTCGAGGTACTCGGTGCCACGCCCGCCCGGTCCGCGCTGCTCCGGCGAGAACGCGATCGGCACCCAGACGTCGGTGGCTCTCGGGAACGTGCCCGCCGGCGCCATCACGCCGATCACCCGGTGTGGCACATCGTTGAGGCTGATGGTCCGACCGACGACGCTCGGATCGCCGCCGAGCCGGCGCCGCCACACGGCGTCACTGAGCACGACAACGCGATTCTGATTCGGCGCGTCTTCGTCGGCGGTAAACCAGCGACCGATGGCCACATGGACGCCGAGCACGGGCTGAAAACTCTGCGACACACGCGCGACGACGAGGCGTTCCGGTTCGCCGCCGCCGGTGAGGTTCTGGTTCGTCAACGAGAATACCGTGACGTCGTCGAAGATGTGGCGCGCCTGGCGCAGGTCGTCGAAGCCCGGCGCCGACACGGCGGCGCGCGGCAGCGACGGCGGATACGCGTGCCACACCGATACGAGCCGATCCGGATCGGCAAACGGCAGCGGCGCCAGCAGCACCGCGCGGACGACTGAAAAGATGGCGGTGTTGGCGCCGACACCGAGCGCGAGCGTCAGTCCGGCGACGAGCGTGAAGCCTGGCGCGCGGAGGAGGAGCCGCAACGCGTATCGAATGTCCTGTCGCACGCTGCCGTTAGATGCGCCGCTTCGCAGGAGGGTTGTCTAGGACGGCGGCTGCGGAATCGGCGCCAGCGGAGCCGGCACGCGCGGCACCGGACCGCCCGGCACCTGCGGGATCGCCTCCCACTGGATGATGGCGCGCGAAAGCTGACTCCGGAAGACGAACGCGGCGGCCATCGCGCCAACGAGCATGAGCAGCGTGAGCACGATGGCCGCAGCCACGAAGCGCAGCAACCGGCGCGCTTTCGAGTCAGCCGGCCCGACCTCGATCTCCTCCGCCGCAGCATCCACCAAGTCCTCGTCGATGACACTCGCAGACAGCTCGTGACCGAGCGCCAGCGCGCGGTCGCAAATCAGGTTGACCAGCCGCGGAACGCCCCGCGACAGCTCGAACACGCGCGCCAACGCGCCGTCGTCGAATTCCACGCGAGGGCTCGTGCCAGCTATGGCGAGGCGGTGTGTCACGTAACCGGCGATTTCATCCGCCAGCAGGGGCCCGAGCTCCACGCGATGCGTGATGCGCTGCGCCAACGGCTTCAGCTCGGATCGCTCCAGCGTCGAGACGAGGTGCGGCTGGCCGACCAGCACGATCTGCACGACGCGAGAGGCGCCATCGAAGTCCACCAGCGCACGGATCTCGTCGAGCACGTCAAGCGATAGGTTGTGTGCGTCGTCCATGATCACGACCGCCGACGCCTGCAGTGCGGCGAGCGAGCCAAGGAACGATCGCAGCGTGTCGGTCAGCTCCTGGCGAGACGCCTGCATCAAGGGGCCGCGCGCGAGATCCTCGCTGGAGATGACGCCGACGTCGACGAGCACAGTTTTCAGCAAATCTTCGACGGAGACGGAGGGATCGCTCAGAAACGACGTCAGCGTCCGGCGATCGAGCTGGTCGATCACGCTGCGGCACAAGGTCGTTTTCCCGATGCCGCTCTCACCGGTGACGACGACGAGGCCGCCATGGTGTCGGATTGAATCGAGCATCTTCTGGGCGGCGCGATCGTGCGACGTGCTGTGGTACACGACCTTCGGATCCGGCGACAGGCTGAATGGTTTTTCGTGCAGGCCGTAAAACGTCTCGTAGGTCAGCTCGTCCTGCGGCGACACGGGCGCCGCCGGCACCGGCACCGGACGCGTGCGCGGCAGTCGTGGACCTGCCGACATCCCGAGCAGTGGATCGGGCGGACGCGCGACTTCTCGCGGCGCCGGCGGGAACAGATCGATCAGCGCGCGGCGGCGGGGCGATCCGCCTGGCGGCGACGGACCGGGCGGCGCAGGGAACGCCGCGATCGGCGCTGGACGCGACGGTGACTGCTGCGGCGTGGTGCTTGCGCCTTGCGGGTTCGTTGGGGGCCGCTCTGAGGGCGTTCCTGGGCGCGGACTCGCGGTGGGATGCGAAGACGAGGTCGTGCGTCGCAGTGGTGCGGCACCCGCTGCCGGGGCCGGGGCAGGCGCATGCGGCGGCGCCGCAACCCTTGGCGCCGGTCTCGCGGGACGCCGAGGCGGCGTCGGGTCGCGCGCAACATCCTGGTCGTCTTCACCCGTGAGACCACGATCGAGGTCCGACAGGCGGTCGATGAAGGTGGGATCGTCGGCAAGGGACCGTCGGGACTGAGGATCGTCCACTCGACATTTATACGCCAATTCTTGTGGTTCGAAACGGGACAGCCGTGTGTCAGATCGGGTCACGCGACGCGTAACTCGTTGCAAATCAACGACGTAAACTTGCAAATGATGGCGCAAATATGACGTTATTGTCATATATACGAACACTGGCCTCAATACGTCGCCTCTCCACCTGAGCCGTAACAATCAACATATCAATGACTTACATGCTATAGACCAGCTTGGCTTCAGAGTTGCTCGGAGGTCGTCTGCGCCCGTCGTGTAACTTGCGGGCAGCGTCGAGTCCTTATGAGCGATCCAACGTTGATCACCGTTTCGAATTGGCGCGACGAGCTGCCCGTGCTGTCAGCGCGGACCGTGACGCTGCGCGAGCCGGCATCGTCGGATCTCGGACCGCTGGTCGATCTGCTGTCGCTTGGCGACGCGACGCGCTTTGGACTGGACGAGCCGGTGAGCGAGGTCGCGGTGCAGCAACTGATTGAGCGCGCTGCGCGCGATCGCGCGGCCGGTCGCGCGTTCAGCTACGTCATCACGCTGACCGCGACGCGAACTGTCATCGGGCTGATGCAGGTGCGCCAACTCGATCCTGGATTCGAAGCCGCCGAGTGGGAATGCACAATCGCCCCCTCGGCGCGCGGCAGCGGCGTGTTCGTCGAAGCGGCGCGACTGGTCGGATCGTTCGCGTTCGGATCGGTGGGCGCGCACCGCCTCGAGGCGCGCGTGCCGGTGCGCGACGGCCGGGCGAACGGCGCGCTGCGCAAGCTCGGTGCGGTGCAGGAAGGCATTCTCCGCCGCTCGATGCGTCTGGGCGGCGAGTATCTCGACCAGGTGCTCTGGTCGATGTTGAAGGAAGACTGGGGCGAACACTGGATCTCCATCGGGCCGCGGGTGCATTAGGGGCCATCGGCCACCTGTCATGAGTCAGTTGCCCACCGCCGCACGCCTCTACGTCACCAGCGTGATCGTCATCGGCCTCGTGCTGCTCGTGGTGTTCGTGCCGGAGGCGACCTTCGACCAGCCGTTGCTGTTCGTGGCGCTCCTGGCATTGTCCTCGGCCACGGCGGCACTGAAGGTCCATCTGCCGCTCACCACCAGTGGCTCGACGATGTCGGTGTCGTATGCCGTCGATTTCGCGTCGCTCCTGCTGCTCGGTCCGCACGAAACGATGCTCGTCGCCGCCGGCAGCGCGTTCAGCCAGTGCAATCTGAATCGCAAGGAGGGCCAGCGCAATCCGCTGTATCGCACGCTCTTCAGCGCGGCGTCGCTCGTCATCACGGTGCACGTCGCCGGACTGGTGTTCCACATGCTCGGCGGTATGCCGTCGCACACGCCGCTGACCGTCGCGCGGCCGCTCGTCGGCGCCGCGACGGTGTACTTCCTGCTGAACACGGGACTCGTCGCGACGGCCATCGCGCTGTCGACGCGCAGCGGCCTCGTGTCGACCTGGCACAACAACTTCCTCTGGAGCGCGCCCAGCTACTTCGTCGGCGCCGGCACGGCGGCCGCTGCTGCATGGTTCGTCGAGCACGCCGGCTTCTGGGTGGCGCCGTTCACGTTCGCGCCGATGTACCTCACCTACCGCACGTACAAGGTGTACATGGGCCGCATCGAGGACGAACAGCGCCACGTGCAGCAAACGTCGGATCTGCACCTGGCGACGATCGAAGCGCTGGCGCGCGCGATCGACGCCAAAGATCAAACCACGCAGATGCACATTCGACGCGTGCAGCTGTATGCGACGTGCCTGGCGAACGCCGCCGGCCTGTCGGAGTCCGAGATTCAAGGCGTCAAGACCGCCGCGCTGTTGCATGACATCGGCAAGTTGGCGGTGCCCGAACACATCCTGTCGAAGCCCGGACCGCTCACGCAGGAAGAGTTCCAGAAGATTCGCATCCACCCGCAAGTGGGGGCGGAGATCATCGCCGCGGTGCCGTTCCCGTATCCGGTCGCGCCGCTGATTCTCAGCCACCACGAACGTTGGGACGGCAAAGGCTACCCGCAGGGCATCGCGGGCGAGGCCATCCCGGTCGGCGCGCGCATCCTGACCATCGTCGACTACTACGACGCGGTGACGACGGAGCGGCCGTACCACAAGGCGCTGACCAACGAGAGCGCCATGGGGCTGCTGAAGCACGAAGCCGGACGCGCGCTCGATCCGAAGCTCGTACCGGTTTTCATCGAGCTGCTCCCGTCGTTGATCGCCCAAGCCGATGCGCTCGCGCGTGAGGCCGGCGGTCCGGCGCCGGTTGAAGCGGTGGCCACCGGGACGACCGCCGTCGGTCTCGTTCCAAACACGACGCACAACGCGTTCGAGAACATCGCACTCGCCCATCGTGAAATCTACGCGCTGTACGAAATCGCGCAGTCGATGGGCACGAGCCTGGGCGTCGCCGACACCATGGCGCTCATCTCTACGAAGATTTCGAAGATCGTGCCGTGGACGGGCTGTGCGTTGTTCCTCTATAACGAGGAGAACGATTCGCTCAAGTGCCGGTTCGCGTCGGGCGCGGACGCGCCGAAGCTGTTGAACGCCACGCTCCCCGTCGGCCACGGCCTCTCAGGGTGGGTGGCACGCAACCGTCGCACGCTGGTCAACGCCGATCCGCGCATCACCTTCGACGCCCTTGGGCTGCCGAACCCGATCGATCTGAAGGCGGCCATCATCTGCCCGCTCCATTTCAACGACACGTTCATCGGCTGCCTGTCGCTCTATCACTCGCAGCCGAACCGGTACACGGAAGACCATCGCCGGCTGCTCGAGCGGATTGGGGAGCAGGCGGGCGCCGTCATCCACAACTCGATCGTGTTCGAGCAGACGCAGGAAGATTCGCTGACCGATCCGCTGACCGGCTTGCCGAACCGGCGCTCGATGTTCGTCCATCTCTCGCGCGAGCTGTCGCGCGCCGACCGTCTGAAGAGCGAGGTGGCCGTCATCGTCATGGACGTCGACGGTTTCAAGTCGATCAACGACACCTACGGACACAACGTCGGCGACCACGCGCTGCGCGAGGTCGCGGCAGCGCTGCAAGCTGCGCTGCGGCCCTACGACTTGTGCGTGCGCTACGCGGGCGACGAGTTCATCGTCGTGCTGTCGGACTGCTCGCGCGACGCCGCCGACGCGAAACGCCGCGAGCTCCAGAGCCGCATTGGCGACATCGAACTGGAAGTTCGTGCCGGCAAGCGAGTGCGGCTCGCGGTCAGCGCCGGCGCGGCCGTGTTTCCGCAAAACGGAACGACGTACGAGACCCTGCTCGCGGACGCGGATCACCGCATGTATCGCGACAAGGCCGCGCGCCGCGGCCACCTCGCGCTGCCGCGAACTCCGGGCCCCGGCGACTTCATCGCAGCCGACGTCTTCGAGCAGCGCGGCAAAACGCGGCCGACGACGATCCCGCTCCCACACACCGCCGCGTAGCGAAGCGAAGCTGCACTCTAGAGGCGAAGCCTCCAGCACCCTAGAGCGAAGCTCCCAGCACAGTGCGACCAATGGTTCCGCTGACACTGCTGTAAGCTATTTCCGTGAGCGACAAACAGGAACCGCAAGTACGCGTCGTCGATCGTCGGTGGTGGGCGCGCACCGATGCCAGTGAGCCGGGCGAGGACACGGGGGCGCGCAAGCCGAGCTATGTCGAAGACCTCGAGCGGCAGCTCGCCGACAAAACAGCGCAGCTGCAAACGTATCTGACCGATCATCGCCGCGCGCTCGACGAATTCGAGCAGGTCAAAGGGCGGATTCGTCGCGACACCTCGCGCGAGGTCGAGCGAGGCAAACGTTCGGTGCTGGCCGAGTTCCTCGAGGTGCTCGACAATCTCGACCGCGCGATTGCCGCCGCGACCACGAGCTCGAACGCCGATCAGGCATTACTCAAAGGAGTACAGCTCGTCCGCGATCAGTTTCTTGCCAAGTTGCGCGGACTGGGCGTCACGCGTCTCGATGCGCTCGGACAGCCATTCGATGCGGCTCGTCACGAAGCGGTCTCCACGACGCCAGTCACTGATCCTGCGCAGGACGGCACCGTCGTCGCGGTCGTGACGGAAGGCTACGCGATCGGCGATGAGCTGCTGCGGCCCGCTTCCGTCGTCGTCGGTAAGATGTAGGGCGGACCTTTCACGAGCCCCAGATCTCGGGCCTGCCGCCTTCACGCCTCTGGCGCTTCGGCGAGCCTCGCCGTAGGTCGCTGGCTTTCCAGGCGAGCGGAGGCGGGAAAGGCCCGCGCTACGACATGCGTGAGAAACCTGATCTCGTCGCGCGCCGCCAAAAGTATATCCAGCGGCAAATCGAGCTGGACAAAGGCGCCGTCAACGTGACGTTCGCTGGACACACGCCGGAAGGGCGCGGGCCGGCGAACCGTCACGGGATGCCGAAGCTGCCGGTCGGGCAGCACGAAGTCAAGAACTGGCCGGTGCTCGATCTCGGCGAACAGCCGCACGTCTCGCGTGACACATGGAAGCTCGAGGTCGGCGGACTCGTGGAGAACCCGTTCACGCTGACGTGGGATCAGTTCATGGCCCTGCCGCAGGTGGACGAGGTGAGCGATTTCCACTGTGTCACGACCTGGAGCCGTTACGACAATCATTGGCGCGGCGTCCGCTTCAAGACGATCGCCGAGCTCGCGGTCCCAAAAGAAGAGGCGCGCCACGTTCTCTGCACCGGCTACGACTTCATGCCGGGCACGTCGATCCCGTACACGACCAACCTGCCACTCGCGCGCGCGATCGAAGACGACGTGCTGCTGGTACACACCTGGGAAGGTGAACCGCTCCCGCAAGAGCACGGCGGTCCGTGCCGGATGATCACGCCGAAGCTGTACGCGTGGAAGGGCGCCAAGTGGATTCGGAAGATCGAATTCCTCGCCGAGGATCGCAAAGGCTTCTGGGAAGTCCGCGGCTACTCGAACAGCGCCGAACCCTGGTTCAACGACCGCTACGCGACCAACGACTAACGACTAACGACTAACGACCAACGACTAACGACCAACGACCATGGTGTTGACGTTCGACACCATGATTTGATAGTGTCGTCGCTCGACACCATGAGCCGCCGCGAACCGCTCGACATCCTGCAAGGCACGCTCGACCTCCTGATTCTGC
>MNEX01000047.1:10680-15262 GCA_001917905.1 Acidobacteria bacterium 13_1_40CM_65_14 | reverse complement strand
CACAGCACCGCGAGCGGCAGCATGAGCGTCTGGTTGTTCACGGCGGTGTGATCTCGACGAAGCAAATCTTGTTGGAGCTCGCGCCTGGCGCGTTGCGAATCGTCAGCCGGCCGTCCGCGTCGGTGACCGTCGACGAGCCGTCGAGCCATCGAGCGGCACTCGTGGTCGTGCCGCTCACGGTGAGCACACCTTCGACCGCGATCGCGAACGAGCTGCCGAAGTACGACGGATCTCCGACGACGACGCGGACCGAATCGGTTCCGTTCCTAACCGGCCGATGGTAAGAACTTTCGTCGCCCTATTGTTCCTGAGCATCGTCAGCACATCCGCGGACGCTCCGGATCCCGAGTCGTGGTCGCGCTTCCGCGGCCCGAATGGATCAGGCGTGTCGATCAGCACGCGCCTGCCGGCCGAGCTCGGTCCCGACACAAACGTCATCTGGAAGACGGCGCTGCCGTTCGGCCACTCGTCGCCCGCTCTGACGCGCGATCGCATTTTCCTGACTGCGACGCGCAGCGATCGCCTCGTCACGATCTGTCTGGATCGGCAAACGGGAAAAATCCTGTGGGAACGTGAGGCGCCACGCGCGCGCGTCGAGAAACTCGACAGCCGTAACGGGCCGGCGGGCCCGACACCGGCGACCGATGGCACGAACGTCTACGTGTTCTTCGCCGACTTCGGGCTGCTGTCGTACGACATGGACGGCCGCGAGCGCTGGCGCGTGCCGCTCGGCCCTTTCAACAATCTGTACGGCATGGGCGCGTCCCCCGTCCTCGTGGGCGACACGGTCGTCCTCGCCTGCGATCAGAATACGGACTCGTTCATCATCGCGGTCGCGCAGCGCGACGGCCGCGTCCGCTGGAAGACGCCGCGGCCCGAGGCGCACAGCGGACATTCGACGCCGATCCTCTACACGCCGGCGGGCGCGCCGACCCAAATCGTCGTGCCCGGCTCGTTTCTGTTGACGGCGTACGCCGCCGCCACGGGCGAGAAAATCTGGTGGGTGCGAGGCCTGTCATTCGAGCTGAAGTCGACGCCGGTCGTGAGCGGCGACACCCTCTACATCAACGGCTTCGGGACGCCGCAGAACCAGCCGGGTGCGCACCCGGCGATCGAGGCGTTCGAAGCGATCGCCAGGCAGTACGCGGACGCATCCGGCAAGGTGATGCTGGCGAAGCTCCCGAACCCCAACGCGCGCTCGTGGATCGATCTCGATGCGAACGGTGAAATCACGTCAGGCGAATGGGATTACTACCGCGCGGCGATGGCGAGCGAGAATGGCATGCTGGCGATCCGCCTCGGCGGCCGCGGCGACGTGACCGACACGAACGTGCGCTGGAAATATCACAAGTCGGTGCCGCAGCTGCCGTCACCGCTCCTCTATCAGAAGGTCCTCTACATGGTGAACGACGGTGGGATCGTCACCGCGCTGAATCCCGAGACCGGCGGCGAGATGGGTCAGGGCCGGCTGAAAGGGGCGATCGATCACTACTACGCGTCGCCCGTCGCGGCCGACGGCAAGATCTTCATGCTGAGCGAAACGGGCAAGGTCGTCGTGCTTCCGCCCGGCGGCAGCCTCGAGCCGATGGTCGTCAACGATCTCGGCGACGACATCTACGCGACGCCGGCGATCTCGGACGGAAAGATCTATATTCGAACGCGAGGCTGGCTGTACTGCTTCGGGCTTGCTCGGTGAGATTTCAGATTGCAGATTGCAGATTTCAGATTGATTGCAGATTGCAGATTGGCTGCAACCACCCAGCAATCTGCAATTCAATCAGCAATCTGCAATCATCAATCAGCAATCTCACATTGAGTGGGGCGTCCATCGGCGGCGTTCGCCGTGCTGGCCGTGGTCGCCGCGGCGGCTACGAGCGAGCGGCACGCCACTGAGGTCGAGCGGCAGCGTCTGAAACAACTGCGGCACGATGCGCGCGCGCGTCGCGTGCTCGAACCCGGCCGCGACACGAATCAATGTCGGCTCGCTGAACGCCCGGCCGATGAAGCTGATGCCGAGCGGCAGGCCAAACATCGCGCCCATCGGCACGTTGACGATCGGATACCCGACGATCGCCGCGAGCGACGAAGTGGCGAACTCGAAATGATCGCCGTTGATCACGTCGGTCGTCCACGCGGCGGTCCCGGTCGGCGTCGCGATGGCATCGAGGTGGTTCGTCGCGACGGCCTTGTCGATGCCGTTGTTGCCGGCGTCCTGATCGATCTGCAGCGCCTGATTGTAGGTGAGCCCGCCGAAGATCGGCTGCGGCGTATCCGCTCCTGGCTCGAGCGCGGCCGCGAGATCGAAAAGCTCCTGCGCGAAGAACGGCATCTCGGTCGCCGCGTTCGCGTTGTCGAATGCGATGAGGTCGTTGAGTGTTGCGCCGGCCATCGGCACGCCGACGCGTGATGCGAAATATTTGCGCAAATCGTCCACGAACTCGAAGAGCAGCACGAGGAATTCGCCATCGCCCGACGGAAACGTGAAACCGGCGCCGTCCAGATCGACGATCGTCGCGCCCGCTTTATTCATCGCCGCGATCGCGACGTCGACGAACACCGCTCCCACGACCGTGCTGACGTCGTCAACCCCCTGGCGCGTGATGCCGATACGCGCGCCGCGCAGGCCGTCAGGCTTGACGAACTGGATCGCGTCCGTCGAACGTTTGGCTCGCAATGACCGTCAGCACGGCTGCGGCATCGGCGACGGTTCGCGCGTGCGGCCCGATCGTGTCCTGTGTGTGCGAGATGGGCACCACGCCCGCGCGGCTCGTCACACCGACCGTCGGCTTGATGCCGACGACGCCACTCATGTGCGCGGGACAGACGATGCTGCCGTCGGTTTCTGTGGCGAGCGCCACGGCACACAGATTCGCGGACACGGCCGCGCCCGATCCGGAGCTGGAGCCGCAGGGATTGCGATCGATCGCGTACGGGTTGTTGCACTGGCCGCCGCGTCCGCTCCATCCGCTCGACGAGCCGAACGATCGGAAGTTCGCCCATTCACTCAGGTTCGCTTTCCCGAGAATGACGGCGCCGCCCGCGCGCAGCTTGGCGGCGACGGTTGAATCGCGCACAGCGGGCTGACCGACCAGTGCAAACGAGCCGGCCGACGTCTGCATCTTGTCGCCGGTGTCGATGTTGTCCTTGAGCAGCACCGGAATGCCGTGAAGCGGGCCAAGGACGCGTCCGCGCCGGCGGCTCGCGTCGGCCGCCTGCGCCATCGCCAACGCGTCGGGATTCAACTCGATGACGGAGTTGAGGTGCGGTCCGCGCTCGTCAATCGCCTGAATGCGATTGAGATAGAAGTTCGTCAGCTCCACCGCTGACGTCTGGCGGTTCGCCATCGCCGCCTGCAACTGCGCGATGGTCGCCTCATTGAAATTGTCCGGACCTTGATCGTTCTGGTCTGGCGCGGCGTACGCCGCCGTTGGTGAACCTGCGAGTGATGCGCCGGCGCCGGCCGCGGCGCCCACTCGCAGGAAGTCCCGGCGACTCCACTCCTGGCTGTGAGCTTTCATACACACCTCCTTGTGCCACTGCATCACCAAGGGGTTCGTCACATTTGGAAGCGCCGCAGCATACTCTTTCGAGGAGGAGCAAACGCGGATGGTGAAACGAGGTTGCAAAAGTTCGTGCAAGCCGGCGGAGGAGGCGCCTAACGCGTCGCCGGCATACGAAGCGTAAAGAAGTCGACAACGCGGGATGCGGCTGGCGGATCGAGATTGCTGAGCGCGGCGACCACGAGCGCGACGGGCGTTCCCGCTTCGCGGTTCGCGTGGCCCCAGACTTTGTGAAGGAGGACCTTCCCGTGACGTGCGACGAGCACCGCGCCCGAGAATTGATCATGGTCCGCGAGCTCCCCCGCCCGTGCGGACAAGGCCGCCAGTGCGTCGGCTTCTGTCATCCGCTGAACCTGAAGATCCGCGGGACGCGGAATCGGTCGCAGCGTCTGCCTCAGGATTTTCGGCGGATCCTCCGCGCTCACCACAAACTCGATTCGAGAGACGCGGTCCGAGTTTTTCTCCTGAAGCACGGCGACGATCGACGTGGGCTCGCTCTTGTCGAGACGCAGCAGCGTGAAGCCGCCGGTTTGCTGCCGGAGACCGGGGTCCAGCTGTCCGAGCGGCGGCGCGGGCCGGTACGTCTCATCGAAGGCGCGAATCACAGCCGGATCGGCGGAATTGAACGCCGTGACCCACGCGGTCAGGACTGTTCCTGCCGGCGTCTGCGGCGCGGCGGGCTGCGCGAGAACCGAGGTCGCCAGCACACATGCGAGAACAGCGTGGCGCATGTTCGCTACCTTCCGATCGGTTCGAGCCGAATGTTGTCGACGCCGGCCCGCAGCGGACCTTGATTGTCGACGCTGGCCAGGCGCAGACGCACCGTCTGGCCCTGCCACCGCGACAGGTCGAACGTCACGGCTCCGGGTTCGCGACGATCGAGATCGGTGGGCGAGGTCGCAAAGACGTTCGCCAGCACGTCACCCTTCGCGACCGAGTCGACTGGCGCCGCGGTCGTGATCAGATCGATCCGAAACTGCTGATTGGCTCCGATCGTGTCGTGATCGAGCGTCTCGGGGCTG
>MNEX01000047.1:0-10625 GCA_001917905.1 Acidobacteria bacterium 13_1_40CM_65_14 | reverse complement strand
GGCGGATCAGGCACGTCGAACGGAACATTCGGATCGCTCTTCGACGGATCCGGTGCCGTCTTGCCCTTGTTGTAGACGAACCAGCCTCCGGCGCCGTTGACCTTCACCGTCCAACCGGCGAGCGCGCCAGACTCGAAGTCGTCGATCGGGATGGGCTGAGGCGCCTGCCCGCCTCTGAGCGTCGTGGATAGGACGATGGTCCCCAAGATGGAACGGAACAGGATGCGGGGCATCGCAGATCTCTCCTTCCGGACCCTAGATTAGACACCGAAATCGTGGTGGCGGCCGGATGGACGGTGGAAGATAAAGAACGAGCCAAGGGGAGGTCGGCCTTGAAACAGAATCGCAAACAAGCCGCGACGTTTGATCCGAATTTCGGCACGGCGGTCCAGGCGGTCGACGCGATTCGTCGCGGAGTGATTTCATCCCGCGAGCTGACGTCGCACGTCTTCGAGCGGATCAAGAAGCACAACCCAACACTGAATCTCTTCGTGACGCTGGTAGAGGATCAGGCGATGGCGCGCGCGAAGCAGGCCGATGAGATGCTGGCGAAGAAGAAGTCGTGGGGCACACTCCACGGATTGCCGGTTCTGGTCAAAGACGTCTTCGCCACCGAAGGCATCCGGACGACCTCCGGATCGAAGATGTTGGAGCGCTACACACCGAAGGAGGACGCCGTCGTCGTCGCGCGGCTCAAAGCGGCAGGCGCGATCATCGTGGGCAAGACCAACCTACCGGAATTCGGCGGCGACTGGCAATCGTTCAATGACGTCGCGGGAACGTCGAACAACCCCTGGGATGTCGCGCGCACGCCGGGTGGATCGACAGGCGGTGGAGCCGCGGCGCTGGCCGCAGGCTTCGCCTTTCTGGAGATCGGCGGCGACCTCGCCGGCTCGATTCGCATTCCGAGCCATTTCTGCGGAGTCTACGGTCACAGGCCGACGGTACATGTCGTGCCGCTGCGCGGTCATATTCCTCCGCCGCCGGGAGTTCCCGCCGTGCCTGCGGAATTCCCGGTCCCGGGGCCGCTGGCCCGGAGCGCCGAAGATCTGCTGCTCGAGCTCGGCGTCGTCGCGGGTCCCGATTCACCCGAATCGATCGCCTACCGCTGGAGTCTGCCAGCGCCGCGCAAAACGACACTCCGCGAGTACCGTATCGGCTACGTCGTCGACGATCCGTTCTGCCCGGTCGATTCGCCCGTGAAGGACGTCTTGTCGAGCGCAATCGAATCATTGCGCAGGAGCGGGGCGCAACTGACAGAAGGCTGGCCCGCCGGAGTAGATCCGAGCAGCCAGTACGAGAATTACGGTTGGCTGCTGGCCGCGTTCCTCTCTGTGACGCTGCCGGATGACGCGTTCAAGAAGATGCAACGGGCCGCGGCCGAGGGCGCCGGCGATCCGTGGGTGAGGGGGACGACCTCGCTGCACCGCGACTGGTTGCAGCAGAGCGCACAGCGGTTGAGCGCGCGCGCCGTGTGGCAGGACTACTTCAAGACGTACGACGCGTTCCTCATGCCGGTGAGCTTCGTCACCGCCTTCCCGCACGATCATCGACGCGACATGAACGCGCGCAAGATCATGACGGCCGGCGGCGAGCGCGCCTACACCGATATCGGAAAGTGGATCTCGTTCGCCACGTTGACCGGCTGCCCCGCCACAGTCGCGCCGGTCGGCAGGACGAACAGCGGATTGCCCGTCGGCATTCAAATCATGGGGCCATTTCTCGAGGATGCGACGCCGATCGACATCGCGATGAAGATGGCCGACGTCACAGGCCGGTTCGTCGCCCCGCCCAATCTTGCGGTATGACACCGCGCTGCGCTCGTCATGGCATCCGCCAGATCGCAGTTTCGAATGCCAGCGCCTTTTTCTCGCCGGCGGCGTGCTTGATCGCTACGCGGATCAAACACAAAGGACACAAAGGACACAAAGGGAAACGAACTGGTTGTCTTGGTGTCCTTCGTGTCCTTTGTGTTGATTCAGCGCCGCTACACCGAGTCGAAAACCGCTCGAGTGGACTGTCTACGCTGATTCAGTACCGACAAGCAGCCACGAAAACTCGAAGGCACGAAAACGAAAGCGCGCAAATCTTTTTCGTGGTTTCGTGATTTCGTGGTTTCGTGTCTAAAACCGCAGTACGAATGACGGTCCCGAAATGGAGCATACACGCCGCTAGTCGCGGCTATCTTTCGTTTGGTTGCTGATCTGCAGATCCCATCCGTCGGGATCGGTGACGTGCCAGCTCTTGAAGTTGTCGCCAACCATGTCGGGCCTGGGTTTGAGGCCGCGCTTCTCGAGTTCGGCCTTGACCTTGTCGGTGTCCCAGGGCTGCACACCCCACGAGATGTGATTGATCACGCCGGTGATCGGCGGACGCGCCGGCTGACCCGACTGGCCGTTCCCGGCCGGCTGTGCGCTGGCGGCCGGTTGCGTGTTCGCCGCGGGGTCGCGCCGGTTACGGATGATGATGCCGCCGATGTCGCCGATCTTCAGCGTGCATTGACTGGTGCCGTTGTCGTTCCGGATTTCCCATCCCATCAGATCACGATAAAAGGCCGTGCTCCTTCGGTAGTCCGACACCGCGTACGAGATGTGATCCAGCCACACCGTCTTCCACGGCGCCGGTTCGAACGCCTGCGGAATCGGTGTCTTGTTTTGAGCGGCGGTCTGCGCTACCGCCGCCGCACCCGGCACCACCGCCGCCGCAGCCAGCGCCAGACTCTGAATGAGCTGACGCCGCGTCATCTTGCCATCCTCGAAATCTCTCAACAGCCCTGCGATGATGCCTTCCATCGTCTCCTCCTGGACTAACGACTAAGGACCAACGACCAACGACCAACGACCAATGACCAATGACTAACGACCAATTTTCAGTCCACCACCGAACGGATCGGTGCCGATCTTGTATCGCGACGCGACGGTCATCGTTTTCAGATCGACGACGACCACGTCGCCCATGCCGGATTCCATCACGTACAGCTTCGTGCTGTCGGGCGAGAACAGTGGGAACCCGGGGCCGCGGCCGATTTTCACCGTCGCAAGAATCGTCTTGTTCGCGCCGTCGATGATCGCCACGTCTTCCGACGTGCTGTGCGTGGATGCCGCGTAGCGGCCGTCGGGCGACACCGCCATCCGGCCGGCGCCTTTGCCGCCGGTCTGAATGACCTTGATCACCTCGTCAGTCTTCGAGTCGGCGACGGTCACCGATCCGTCGCCGTCTTCGTGGAACCACACGTCGCCGTTCGGCGCGAACGCGACGCCGACCGGCCCTCCCGCCACCGGAATGATCTTCACGATGCGATCGGTCTTCGTGTCGATGACCACCACGCGGTTGTCGGTGCGGTGCGGATAGTACAGCTTGTCGGTGCGCGGCTGAATGGCGAGATAGTGACCGCCCTGCAGCACCACGTCGATCTTCTTGAGCACCTTGCCGGCCTTGACGTCGTACACGGTCACGCCCGGGATGTCGGCGTTCTCGGTGCCGATGTACAGCTTGCTGTTGTCGTTGTTCAACGCCATGCCGTGCGGCGACGCCGACGTGTTTGGCGGCGACCGCTTGAAGTGTTCGGTCTCGATCCGTCCTTTTTCCTTGAACGTCCTGCCGTCGAGGATCTCCACGAACGCGCCCGCGGGGATCGACGCGAAGATCGTCGCGCCGTCGGACGTAATCGCCGCCTCGTGCGGCTGATCGGGCGCGACGAACTCGTGGAGGATCTTCCCCGTCGCCGGATCGACCTCGTAGACGGTGTGATTCGAGTGGCTCAGGGCGATGATCGTGTGGTCCTGCGACCGCGCGCTTGCGGAGCACGCGAAGAGGATCAGCCACGAAAGCGCGAAAACACGAAACCGAGGCATCTGTGTCTACCTCCACCAGAAAACGGAGTGTACGGAGGCAACGGATTCACATGGAGGAACGGAGCAACGGAGGAAAACGGAGATGAGGCGCGCGCTGGCCCGCATTGCGGGCTGGTCGCACGCCCCTCCGTTCGTCTCCGTTCCTCCGTAGCGCTCGTCTTCGTTCCGCGTCTGACCCTCGCCGCGAATCGGGTTCGCGGCGCACGGCAGCGCCGCCGACCCGCAGTACCGGATGATCGTCCGATTCATGAATGCGACCTCCCTGGTGAGCGCGTGCGCGGATAAAATGCGGCGCGGCGGGAAAACTTCGCGTCATTCTACGCGCGTGAGGCGGGTACGATCACGTCTCTTTGCTCGATTGTGTGCTGATAAACGCGTCGATGGCGGCGTCATCCACTTTCGTGAAGGAGATCCCGGCCCGGTACCTGAGCTTGCGACCGTGGGAGTGCGGCTCGAGCCAGGCCCACACGATTCTTCCCTCGCACGCGACCGGATTCGCATCTGACGTCAGCGACAGCTTCACGAGACGATTCACTTCCGGTTGCTTCGGGCAGAGCACCTGTGCGCCGCCGACCGACAGATCGAACAGCTCGCCGGCGTCGCCGTCGATGTCCACTTTGATGGTCGTCGACAACCTGTGACGCTTCGCGCGTCGAACGGCTTGATCGGACGGCTGTGTCGGACCTTCGAGGAGCGACGTGAGCTCGACGTCTTTGTATTGCGCCCCTCGCTTTTTTCCCGCGACCTTGACCTGCAGGAGGCGCAACGCCTTGGCAATCTCGTCGCGCTGGCGCATCGCCTCGTCGGCACGCGACTCGGCGTCGTGCCACGCCAGCTCCATTCGTGTCCGGTCGGCCTCGATCGCGTCCAGTCGGGCGTCGCTTGCCGTCTCCACAGCGGCGGGCGCCTGCCCTGCGGCGTCCAGCTCCGCGGCCAGGGCGTCGCGCTCACGGATCGCTTCTGCGGCACGCGCCTCCGCAGTCTTCGACGTCTGCTCCATTCGTGCGCGCTCGGCCTCACTCGCGTGCAGTCGCGAGTCGAACTCGGCCTGCGCGGCGGACGCTGCCTGACGGCTCGCGTCGCGCTCCGCGGCCAACGCGTCGCGCTCGCGAATCGCTCCTTCGGCACGTGCCTCCGCGTCCTTCGACGCGCGCACCATCCGTGCGCGCTCGGCCTCACTCGCGAACAGCCGCGCGTCGACCGCCGACTGCGCATCGACGGCCGCCTGCCGCGCCGCGTCCAGCTCCTTCGCCAGCGTCGCGCGCTCGCGGATCACCTGTTCGGCGCGTGCGATGGCGTCCTTCGAGGCCTGCTCGATCCGTGCGCGCTCGGTCTCGCTGGCATGCAGTCGCGCGTCGAAGTCGGCCTGCGCGGTGACGGCGGCCTGCCGCGCCGCCTCGAGCTCCGCCGCGATCGCGTCGCGCTGGCGAATCGCTCCTTCGCCACGCGCCGCCGCGTCCTTCGCGGCACGCGCCTCCGCCTCCTTCGAGGCGCGCACCACCCGCGCGCGCTCGGCTTCAGCTGCGAACAGGCGCGTGTCGAGCTCGGCCTGTGCGGCGACCGCCGCCTTTCGCGCCGCCCCGAGCTCCGCGGCCAGCGCGTCACGCGTGCGGATCGCTTCGTGGGCACGCGCCTCTGCGGCCTTCGACGTCTGCTCCATCCGGTCGCGCTCGGCCTCGCTCGCGTCCCGTCGCGCGTCGGACTCGGCCTGCGCGGCGACGGCCGCCTGCCGCGCCGCGTCCAGCTCCGCGGCCAGCGCCTCGCGCGCGCGAATCGCTTCTTCAGCACGCGCCTCGGCGTCCTTCGTGAGCCGAGAACGTTTGGCGTCGATCTTTTCCAGTCGCGCGTCAACCGCGGCCTGCATCCCTTGGACCGCCTGCCGCGCCGCGTCCAGTTCGGCGGCCAGCGCGTCGCGCTCGGCCATCGCCTGATCGACGCGTTGCTCCGCGTCCCTGCGCGCCTCCTCGAGGATGGCTAACCCTGCGTCGTTCGCGTCGGGTCGCGCGGCCACGGCCGCCTGCGCGGCACGCGCCGACTCCCGCGCCGCGGCCAGCTCGCTCTGAACGGCCGCCAACCGTTCCGACACCTGACTGTGTGCCTGCTGCTGTTGCGCGAGCCGCGCGTCCAGCGCGGCGCGTCTTTCGCGCTCGTCCTCGATCTCCCGCTGCGCCTCCTCGGCGGTCCGGCGGAGCGCAGACGCGACTTCTCGTTCCGTCATCAGCGCGGCGCGCGCCTGCTCGAGGTCGCGGTTCCGTGTGGAGCCGGCGACGCGTTCCGATTCGAGCGCCGACCGCATCTCTCCGAGCTGCTGGCGCAGCCGCGCGCTGGCCTCGCTTTCAGCGTTGAGCGCCGTCCGCACCTGCTCGATCTCGAGCCGCAGCGCCGTGGTCACCGCGCGTTCCGCCTCGAGCGTGTGCTGCGCCTCGACCCCCGACCCCGCACGCTGCTGCGCGTCCAGCTGCGCCTGGAGGCACGCACGCGCGGCGGCGGCTTCGGCTTCGGCCGTAGCCACGCGCGCCAGCTCGAGGACCAGATTTGTCAGTGACGTCTTCGGACTGGGATGAGCGAGGGCATGTTCGAGCGCGGACAGCCGCTCATCGAGCGCCGCCCGCAACTCGTCGAGCTCGCGCTGAGCGGTCTCGTCAAGATAGCGTCTGAGCGCGTCGGTGCTCATCGTGATAGGGGAGCGAAGCGATTATAGTTTTGTCTGTGGCATCGAGTAAGAGGTTGCCGGATCCGCAAGCTGAACTGATCGCGGCCGCGCGCGCCGCCGCCCACTGGGCCCGCGCGCGACGCGCGACGTGGACCGACGCGCCGCTCCCGGTGCTCGCGCCCCCTTGGCCGGACGAGCCTCCGCCGGCCGCCGTCACACGAACCGGCCCAAGCGTCGCCGCTCGAGCCGCCGCGCGGGCTCGTGCGCTCGGCGCACCGGTTTTGCAACGGCTGCCGCGCGTGGCGGCGATGACGGCACTCGTGGCGGCCGGCGCCGCGGGCGGCGTGATAGGCGGCCGTTACTTGCTGAACGCCATCGCAACATACAGAACGCGGATCGCCGTGGTCGAACGGCCGGCGGCCCGCCCGCAACTCCCGCCGGCAGCACCGCAAAAGGCGACGGGTGGCTTGCAGGTGAGCTCGACGCCGCCGGGCGCGCAGGTGCTCCTCGACGGCAAGGTACGCGGCGTCACCCCGCTGACGCTCACCGATGTGAGCGTGGGCCGTCACACGATTGAGCTCACGAGCGCCGCGGGCACGGTCCAACGAACCGTGACCGTTGCCACCGGCAAAACGTCGGACGTCGACGAGTCCATCTTCTCGGGTTGGCTCGCCCTGTACTCGCCGTTCGAGGTCGTCGTCACCGAAGGCGGACGCACGCTTCGCTTCGACGACCGCAGCCAGACCATGCTGCCTCCGGGCCGGCACGAGTTGCGGATCGTGAATCGTGCGCTCGGATATGAAGCCGTGGAGCGCCTGGAGCTGAAGCCGGGCGAGATGGCGAGGCTGTCGATCAAGCCGCCGCCGTCACCGGTGACCGTCACAGCGACGGAACCGGCCGAGGTGTGGCTTGATGGTGCGCGGATCGGCGACGCGCCGGTGAATGCCATGCCGGTCTCCCTCGGCACACACGAAATCGTCGTCAGGCGTGCGAGTGGAGGCGAACGGCGGTTGACGGTCACCGTGACCGTCAATCCGCTCACGCTGAACGTCGACTTCTCAAAGTAAATCATCAACTCGCACGACTTGACAGCGTAGAACCGAGCGTGTCTGTTACGCCGCAGTTCAGAGCGTCTTTGAGGCTGATTCCTGAGAGGTCTGTATGCGAAACGCGCGAGCCGCCCGTCTCTTCGTCCTCGTCACCGTCGCAGGCATCCTCGCGCCAGCCGCACGATTGGACGCGCAAGTCACGACGGCGACACTGTTCGGGATCGTTCGTGACACGAGCGGCGCCGTCGTCCCCGGCGCCAACGTCATTGCGACGCACGAAGGAACCGGACTGGCGCGCACGAGCGTGACCGATGTCGGCGGTGAGTTCACGCTGACGGCGCTGCCGCCCGGCGCCTACACGTTGAGAATTGAGCTGACCGGTTTCAAAACGTCCACGCGGCGCGGCCTGTCGCTCGGTCCCGGGCAGACGTCCCGTCAGACATTCGAGATTGAAATCGGCGCCATCGAGGAATCGATCAACGTCCAGGCGGTCTCGCCGCTGATCGAGACGGCCTCCTCGAAACAGGTGGCCACGCATACATCCGATCAGATGAGCGAGCTGCCGCTGCAGCGCCGCAATATCACCGGCGTGCTCGCCCTGGCGGCCGGCGCCGATACGAGCTCCGATCGCGGCGTGCGGCTGAACGGCGTCGCGGCCGGCGGCACCGGCATCACAGTGGATGGAACCGAGGCCAATTCCAACCCCGAAGGCCGCTCCATGGCGCAGTACGGCGGGCAGAACCAGATCGACGTCATGAGCATCGAGTCGGTCCAGGAAGTTCAGGTCGTCAAGGGAATCCTGCCCGCCGAGTTCCACGGTTCGTTGTTCGAGAATTATCAGGGCGACGAGTTCTACGCCCGCGACCGGTTCCTTGCGGCCGGCCTGTCCAAGCCGCCGGTCAAGTTCAACCAGTTCGGCGGATCGCTCGGGGGGCCGATCGATCGGAACCACGCGTTCTTCTTCACGACGTACGAGGGCTACCGGGAGACCGCGGGCATCCGCGTGAACGGCAACGTGCCGACGCAGGCGCTGCGCGATCAGGTGCTGGCAGCGCTGCCGTTTCCCGAAACGAAGATCGCGCTCGACGCGATGCCGTTGCCCAACGAGCCGATCAACGCCGACATCGGCCGATTCAACGGTGTGGGCACCCGCACGCGGAGGGAGAACCATATCGTCGTCAAGAGCGACGCGACGATCGTCACCGGCGGCAATCTCACCGTGACGTTCACCCGCATGCGGCCATTCACGCAGAATCCCACGCCGACCGTGAACGGGGCGAACGATCGACAGTTCCCGAACAAGCAGGATCGGGCCGCCGCGCAATTCGTGCTGACGAACGGACGATGGGTGTCGGAGAGCCGCTTCGGGTGGAACAAAACCAACCTGGCCCGCCTCGACGCGTTCTTCGGGGTCCTGGACCCAAACCCGAACCGGACGGAGCGCGCCCTCTACGACCGGCGTGTGCCGTTGATCAACGCCACGGGACTCTTCAGCACGCCGAGCTCTGAAATCTATCAGCTAGCCGGTACAGCCTACAGCCTCGAGCAGAAGTTCAGCCGCCTGGTCAGCCAGCATCTCATCAAAGTGGGTGGCCGGTGGGTGCGGCAGAGCGGCGACCGGGAGAACCCGCAGAATCCATCGTTCCGGTACCAAAACAAGGCCGATCTCCTGGCCAATAGCCCCAATCAGGTGATCGCCTCGTTCGGTGCGCCGCAGCACAAATCGCATCTGGACGAGTTCAGCGCGTTCATCCAGGACGACTGGCGTCCCAACTCCAGCCTCGTGCTCAACCTCGGCCTCCGGTACGACGCCTATTCGACCATCGTCGTGGAGCCCACGACAGACATCCCCGTACAGATCGTGAACTTCGATCCGCCAAGCGATCTGCGAAAGATGGACTTCGGCGCGATCCGCGATCCCTTGCGGCCGTACGAACCCGATCGAATGAACATTGGCCCGCGTGTGGGGTTTGCGTGGACGCTCGACCCGGTCGGCAACACGGTGCTCCGCGGCGGCACCGGCATCCTCTACAGCCCCCATCTGCCGGCAACGGTTCGCCAGAGTGCGGGAAACCCGCTCGTCCCGTTCCGTACGACCTGGGGCCGGACCGACGCGGCGGCCAGAGGGCTCAAGTGGCCGATGTACACCGTCGATCTCCGTCAGTTCGCGTTGGACGACGGCGGCGGCAAGCCCGCCGTCTTTTCTATCTTCGACACCAACCTGCCGAATCCTTACACCATCCAGACGATGCTCAGCGTCCAGCGGGCGCTCGGCAGCTCGATGATCGCCGAGGTCGGCTACGTGCGCACCGACGGCAGGGATTTTCCGCTGCAGCGGTTCCTCTCGATGGTCATCGATCGACAGACCGGTGCGCGGCCGTCGGCCTGGACCCTCGGATCACCAGGCGGCTACTACGTGGACAGCTCCCAGACGATGGCCTACAACGGCCTTCAAACATCGGTCCGAAAGCGGTTGTCCAATAGTATCCAGTGGGAGGTCAACTACACGCTGTCGAAAGGCACGGCGACGCAGGGCGGCGATATCCAGGCGTACTATCTGGCGTCGGAGGTCGGGAACACCCAGGATTTCTTCGATCCCGAAGCGGACCGTACGGTGGTCAACGGCGACATCCGTCACCGCGCGACCGCCGACGTCATCTATCAGCTCCCGTCGTTGAAGAGCAAGGGCGCCGTGCTCGCGCAGATTCTGGGCGGATGGCAGCTTTCCGGCATCGTCTCGGCACGGACCGGAACCGCACTGCTCATCACACAGCCGTCCGGGATTCCCAACAGCCGCCCTGATTACGTCGCCGGCGTCGACCCTGTCCTCCCGGACTGGCGCCAGTCGCTTTTCTATCTGAACAGGAGCGCGTTTGCGCTGGTGCCCGCGAGTCCCGCCACGACCGCGACGCTTCGACCTGGAACCGTGAGCCCGGATCTGGTGCGCGGTCCCGCAAGTTGGACCGTCGACACGACGCTGGCGAAGAATTTCACGCTTGGCCGATCGACGCGACTGCAGCTTCGCGCCGATGCGTTCAACGTGCTGAATCACGTCAACCTGAACAACCC
>MNEX01000328.1 GCA_001917905.1 Acidobacteria bacterium 13_1_40CM_65_14 | reverse complement strand
GGCGTGGCGGTGCAGGCGCGACAGACGCTCGAGGAGACGCGTTGGCTTCTGTCGCTTGCGGACGCGCATCCCACTGTCGCCGGTGTCGTCGGCTGGGTGGATCTGCAAGCCGACGATGTTCGCGCGCAGCTCGAGCGATTCGCCGATCATCGGAAGCTCGTCGGCATCCGCCACATCGTGCAGAGCGAGTCCGACGATCGATTCCTGATGCGACCGGCATTCTGCAGGGGAATTTCGATGTTGCAGGAGTTCGGTCTGGCGTACGACATCCTGATCTATAGCGGTCATCTGCCGGTCGCGGCGGAGTTCGTGGCGCAGTTCGACGCGCAGCCGTTCATCCTCGATCACCTCGCCAAGCCGCCGATCCGCAGTCGCGAAGTCGACACGTGGGCGCGCGACCTGCACCGCCTTTCGCGCTTTCCGAATGTCATGGCCAAGCTTTCCGGTCTCGTGACGGAAGCGGACCGGAACACCTGGACGCTCGAGCACATCCGTCCGTACCTCGATCTCGCGTTCAACTGCTTTGGTTCCGATCGACTGATGATCGGCTCCGACTGGCCAGTGTGCACGGTCGCAGCCGATTACGCGGCCACCATGGGGCTCGTCACCGAGTACGTGTCGCGTTTGTCACGTGAGGAACGGGCTGCGGTCCTCGGCGGCAACGCGCAGCGATTCTGGAATCTGAAGGCAGCCGCGCTGCCTGGAGAACGATTGTGATCAACTCCCCACCACGAGGCACAACATCTCCACCACGAGGCATAACCTCTCCACCGCGGAGGACACGGGGGACACGGAGGTTGAAACCGTTTTCGTCCGGGATTGTTCCTCCGACAACCGCTCCACTACGAAACGCAACCTCTCCACCACGGAGGACACGGGGGACACGGAGGTTAAGACCGTTCTCGTTGAGGATTGCTCCTTCGCGTCCTCCGTGTCCCCCGTGGTGGAGAGTGTTCGTTACCACGTTGCTGCTGGCGCTGCTCGCGTCTGCCTGCGGCGGCCGGCGTGAGAACGCGGGCGCGCTCACGATCGCCGTGATCCCCAAGGGCACGTCGCACGTGTTCTGGCAGAGCATTCATGCGGGAGCGGAGAAGGCCGCACAGGAACTGGGCGTGACGGTGGTCTGGCGCGGACCGCTGCGCGAGGACGATCGCTCCTCGCAGGTGAATGAGGTCCAGGGCTTCATCACGCGCGGCGTGTCGGGCATCGTGCTCGCGCCGCTCGACGACTCCGCGCTCGCGCCGCCGGTCGCCGATGCGAAACGCGCCGGCATTCCGGTCGTCGTGATCGACTCTGGACTGAAAGGCGACGACTACGTCAGCTACGTCGCGACCGACAATCGCAAAGGCGGCCGCCTGGCCGGCGACGAGCTCGCGGCGCTGCTCAACGACAAGGGCAAGGTCGTGCTGCTGCGCTACGCCGAAGGATCCGAGAGCACCGCGCAGCGCGAGGAAGGATTTCTCGAGACGATCAAAGCGCATCCGGGCATTCACGTCGTCAGCTCGAATCAGTACGGCGGCGCCGACGTCGAAGGCGCGTACAAGAAGAGCGAGGCGCTGCTCAGCGGAATGAAGCTGCCCGACGGCCGTCCCGACGTCGACGGCATCTTCACGCCGAACGAATCGACAACGCTCGCGATGATGCGCGTGCTGCAGGACAACGGGTGGGCCGGCAAGGTGAAGTTCGTCGGATTCGACGCGACCGACACGCTCGCCAAAGGCATGGCCGACGGCCACATCGACGGCCTCGTCCTGCAGGATCCCGTCAACATGGGCTACCTCGGCGTGAAGACGATCGTGTCGCACATCAAAGGCAGCCCGGTGGAGAAGCGCATCGACACCGGCGTGCGGCTGATCACGCGCGAGCACATGAACGACCCGGACGCGAAGGAACTGCTGCATCCCGACCTGGACAAATGGCTGAAGCGTTAGTGGCGTGTCTCCTCCGAATCACAACCGGGCCGCTCCGCTCGCACCCCACCGCGCAGGCGTGCGCGGCGGGGACCCCGCGTTGTCGTGGCCCGAAGTTCGCCTTGAAGGCTTGTTGTAAGTAGAACTTGTTGAGCTCATACGGTCCGCTAGAAACGGCGCCGCGCTTCGAGATGCGCGGCGTGCGCAAAGCGTTCGGCGCGACGATCGCGCTCGACGGCGTCGATTTCCCCGTCCGCTCTGGCGAAGTGTGCGCGCTCGTCGGCCAGAACGGCGCGGGCAAGAGCACGCTGATGGCGATCCTGGCGGGCGCGCTGAAACCCGACGCGGGCGTCATGCGGGTCGAGGGCGCGCCGTACGCGCCGCGCCATCCGCTCGACGCGCGCAAGGCGGGCGTCGCGATGATCTATCAGGAGCTGTCGCTCGCGCCGCACCTCACGGTGATGGAGAACATCGTGCTCGGCGTCGAGCCGGCGCGAAGCGGTGTCATCCAGCGCGATCGCATGCGCGAAACGGCGGCGGCGGCGCTGACGGAGCTCGGTCATCCGGACATGTCACCCGACGCGATGGTCGGCGATCTCTCGCCGGCCGGGCAGCAGCTCGTTGAAATCGCGCGTGCGCTCGCGAGTGGCTGTCGCGTGCTCGTCCTCGACGAGCCGACGAGCAGTTTGTCGCACGGCGACGTGCGCACGCTGTTCGATCTCATCGGCCGGCTGAAACGACAGGGACACGCGATCGTCTACATCTCGCACTTCATCGAAGAGGTGAAGGAGGTGTCCGATCGCTTCGTCGTGCTGCGCGACGGCCGCAACGCCGGCGAAGGCATCACCGCACAGACACGCGCCGAGGACATCGTCGGCCTGATGGTCGGGCGCGCGCTCGAGGATCTGTATCCGCGGAGCGATCGCACGGCAGGCGACGCGATCCTCGAGGTCGAGGAGCTCATGCCCGGCTCGGCGACGTTCACGTTGAGGCGGGGCGAAGTGCTCGGCATCGCGGGTCTGCTTGGTGCGGGTCGCACGCGACTGCTGCGGACGATCTTCGGTCTCGAGCCGGTGAAGAGCGGCCGCATCAAGATCGCCGCGTACTCGGGTCCGGCCACACCGCAGGCGCGCTGGCGCCAGGGCATGGGCATGCTGAGCGAGGATCGCGCCGGCGAAGGACTTGCGCGCACGCTCAGCATCGCCGACAACATGACCATGACTCGGCTCGAGTCGTTGGGACCGGCGTTCGCCGTGCTGCCCGCGCGTCAGGATGCGGCGGCCGCGCGCTGGATCGACGGTCTCGCCATTCGCTGCTCCGGACCGCGGCAGGCCGTGGCGCAGTTGTCGGGCGGCAATCAGCAGAAGGTCGCGTTCGCGCGGCTGCTGCATCACGACGTCGACGTCCTCGTCCTCGACGAACCGACGCGCGGCATCGACGTCAGCAGCAAGGCGCAAATCTATAGGTTGATCGACGAGCTGGTGTCGTCAGAACCGCGGGACGGCCTAAAGGCCGTCCCCTACCGATACCGGGACGCCGACCACGAAACGACGGCGCCACGGAACGGTCTAAAGACCGTCCCCTACCGGGACGGGGACGCTGGCAGCGACACGACGCCACCGGAAAAAACATCGGTAGGGGACGGGCTTCAGCCCGTCCCGACGCGCGCGCGCGCCGTACTGCTCGTCAGCAGCTACTTCCCCGAGCTGCTCGGCGTCTGCGATCGGATTGCGGTGATGTCGCGCGGACGGCTCGGGCCGGCGCGGCCGGCGTCGGAATGGACCGAGCACGCGCTGCTGATGGAGGCGTCGGGCGCGCGAGCCGCGTCATGAAGGCGCGCCGTTTTCTAGATGAAAGCGGCGTCCTCGTCGGATTGGTGGTCGTCGCGCTGATTTTCGGCGCGCTGATTGGCCCCCAGTTTTTTCGCGCCGCGAACCTCGAGCTGATGGCGCGGCAGACCGTGATTGTCGCCGTCGCCGCGCTCGGGATGACGATGATCATCGTGTCGGGCGGCATCGACCTCTCGGTCGGCTCGATCGTCTCGCTGAGCACGGTGGTCGTCGCACTGCTGCTGAAGACACACGGCCCGGCGCTCGCCGCATTCGGTGCGGTGGCCGCGGGCGCGGCGTGCGGCGCCGTCAACGGTCTGTTGATCACGCAGCTGCGCGTCGTCCCGTTCATCGTCACGCTGGGGACGATGCTGCTCGTGCGAGGCGCGGCGAAGGGACTGGCGGACGAGCGGCGGATTGAAGCGCCCATCACGTGGCTGAACGATCTGCTGCGGACGGCGCGCGACGGTCGCGGGTGGCTGCTGCCGACCGGCATCTGGATCACGGTGGCGCTGGCGATCGTCGTGGCGCTGATGCTGCGCTACACGCGACTGGGCCGGCACCTCTTCGCGATCGGATCGAACGAGCGCACCGCGCGGTTGTGCGGAGTGCGGATTGACTACACCAAGTTCGCCGTCTACACGCTCGGCGGCGCGCTGGCGGGACTCGCGGGCGTGATGGAGTTCTCGAAGCTGTCGGTCGGCGATCCGACCGTCGCGGTCGGTCTCGAGCTCGACGTGATCGCGGCGGTCATCATCGGCGGCGGCAGTTTGCTCGGCGGCAAAGGCAGCGTCCTCGGAACGCTGGCCGGCGCGGCCATCATGGTGGTGATTCAGGTGGGCTGCTCCCAGCAAGGCCTGCCAAATTGGGTGCAGCAGATCGTGACTGGTACCATCATCATTGGGGCGGTCGCGCTCGATCGATGGCGGCAGAAATCAGCATGACAGAGGGACAGAGCGTTCGAATCGATATGACCGCTGCATCAACACAAAGGACACGAAGGACACAAAGGAAAACATATCTGTGCGTTTCTCCCTTTGTGTCCTTTGTGTCCTCTGTGTTTGCTCAGCGCCACGAAGACGCGACATGACGATCATCGACCTCGAGGTCCTCGATCTCCGCTTCCCGACGTCGCGGACGCACGCGGGCACCGACGCCGTCCACGTGGATCCGGATTACTCCGCCGCCTACGTGGTGCTGAAGACGGATGCGGGACTCGAGGGTCACGGCCTGACGTTCACGATCGGCCGCGGCAACGAAGTGGTCGCCGCAGCCATCGACGCCTTCCGCCATCTCGTCGTCGGCCGGCGGCTCGCGGACATCACGGCGGACTTCGCCGCATTCTGGCATCGCCTCGCCAGTGACTCGCAGCTTCGATGGCTCGGTCCCGAAAAAGGCGTCATCCATCTCGCGCTGGCGGCGATTGTGAACGCCGTCTGGGATCTCTACGCGAAGGCCGAGCGCAAACCGGTGTGGAAGCTGCTGGCCGACATGACGCCGCAGCGGCTCGTGTCGTGCATCGACTTCCGCTACATCACTGATGCGATCACGAGTGACGAGGCGATCGCAATGCTCGAACGTCAGGCGCGCACCAAGGGCGAGCGCGAGGCCGAGCTCCTTCGGTCCGGCTATCCCGCGTACACGACATCGGTCGGTTGGATGGGCTACTCGGACGCGAAGATTCGCACGCTGTGCCGTGACGCGTTGGACGAGGGCTTCACGCATTTCAAGGTCAAGGTTGGCGGCGCGCGCGAAGACGACCGGCGGCGCGTGGGTCTGGTGCGACGAGAGATCGGCCACGAACACAAGCTGATGATCGACGCGAACCAGCAGTGGGACGTCGGCGAAGCGATCGATCGCGTACGCGAGCTCGCGCCGTTCGATCTCTGGTGGATCGAGGAGCCGACGAGCCCGGACGATGTGCTGGGTCACGCGACGATTGCACAAGCGGTGCGCGACCTCGGCGTCGGCGTCGCGACTGGCGAGCACTGCGCGAACCGCATCGTGTTCAAGCAACTGCTGCAGGCGAATGCGATCGACTTCTGCCAGATCGACAGTTGCCGGCTCGGCGGCGTCAACGAAAACCTCGCCGTGATCCTGATGGCGGCGAAGTTCGGGGTGCCGGTCTGTCCGCACGCCGGCGGCGTGGGCCTCTGCGAGTACGTGCAGCACCTTTCGATGGTCGACTACATCGCGGTGACCGGCAGGATGGACGGCCGCGTGATCGAGTACGTCGATCACCTGCACGAGCATTTCGAGGATCCCGTCGTCATCCGCCGCGGGCGCTACATGGCGCCGGTGAAGCCGGGCTACAGCATCACCATCAAACCCGAGTCGCGGACGATGTACCGGTTTCCCGACGGCGAGGCGTGGGCGACGACGACGGCGCCTGGCGGTGGCACGGAGGTAGAGAAAACATCAGTAGGGGACGGGCTTCAGCCCGTCCCGCCGGGCTCGGCGGTGAGGCCGTGAGCGCGTCGCTCTATCCGCGCGTCGCATCGCTGAAGACGGCGGCGGCATTTCGCGCGCATCTTCATCGCTCGGCGATTCGGATCGCGTTCGACGACGAGCTCGCGGCGCCGAGTCAATCGCCGCTGGCACAGCCGATTGAGATCGATGGCGTGCGCGTCGGCAATCGCTTCTGCATTTTGCCGATGGAAGGATGGGACGGCACGACGGACGGCGAGCCGAGCGATCTCACGCGGCGCCGCTGGCGCCACTTCGGGATCAGCGGTGCGAAGTTGATCTGGGGCGGGGAAGCGGTCGCCGTTCGTCACGACGGCCGCGCGAATCCGAATCAGCTGCTCATCACGCCAGGGACGCAGGCGTCGATCGCCTCGCTGCGCGAGGAGCTGATCGCGTCGCATCGCGAGCGCTTCGGATCGAACGCGGACGGCGATCTCTACGTCGGCCTGCAGCTCACGCACTCCGGACGTTACGCGCGACCGAACGTGTACGATCGTCCGGAGCCGCTCGCGGCCGCGACGCATCCGCTGCTCGATCGCCGATTTCCCGACGGTATCCGTGTCCTGGAAGACGATGAGCTCGATCGGCTCACCGATGAATTCGTTGCCGCGGCGCGCCTGGCGCGCGATGCCGGGTTTCAGTTCGTCGACGTCAAGGCGTGCCACGGCTATCTGGGTCACGAGCTGCTTGGCGCGCGCAGCCGTCCAGGACGCTACGGCGGATCGCTCGAGAATCGGACGCGCTTCATGCGCACCGTCATCGAAGGCATCAACGCGAATGTGCCTGGTCTCGCCATCGTCGTCCGCATGTCGGCGTTCGACACCGTCCCGTACCGGAAGCGACAGGACGGCGTCGGCGAGCCCGTAGGGGCGGACACGCGAGGCTTAGTTGTAGGGGGCCCAGGTTTCTGTGTCGTTGAGAACGATGATCGTCTTGACGACGCGCTGGCTGAGTGCCGCGAGGTGCTCGCGATGCTCGAACGTCTCGGCGTCCGGTGGATCTGCGTCAGCGGCGGCAGCCCGTACTACAACCCGCACGTGCAGCGGCCGGCGATGTTTCCGCCGCTCGACGGCTACGAGCCGCCCGAAGATCCGCTGCGCGGGGTGGCGAGACACATCGAAGTGACTGCGCGGTTGAAGTACGCGTGTCCGCGGCTCGTGTTCGTCGGATCGGCCTACAGCTATCTGCAGGAGTGGCTGCCGCACGTCGCGCAGCACAACGTGCGGCAAGGGCTCGTCGATCTCGTGGGCCTCGGCCGCATCGTGTTGTCGTATCCCGAGCTGGCGGCGGACGTGCTGGCAGGCGCGCCGCTGAAGCGCAGCCTGTTCTGCCGTACGTTCAGCGACTGCACGACAGGTCCGCGCCTGGGTCTGGTTTCTGGCTGCTATCCGCTCGACAAGTTCTACACCGCCAGGCCGGAAGCCATTCAGATTCGGAACGTGAGGACGCATGTCGCCACGTCTTAAGGCAACCGCGGAGCGCGCAAAGAACGCAGAGAAAAAGATATCTCTGCGCTCTCTGCGTCCTCTGCGGTTGCTTCCTCGACGGCAACTTCGGCGGGACCGCCGGCATCGCCGAGATGCTGCTGCAGAGGCACGCCGGCGCGATTCGCCTGTTGCCGGCGGCGCCGAAGGCGTGGGCCGACGGCGAGTTTCGCGGGCTCCGCGCGCGCGGCGGCGTGGAGCTCGATCTCACATGGCGCGGCGGCAAGGCGACAGTGGCAATGCTGCGGCCGTCCGTGAGCGGCGTGCAGCGAATTCGCGCGCCGAATCGTCAGCGCGTGGCCGCGATCACGAGCGGAGGCGCGAGCGTGCGGTTCGCATGGGACGGCGACGGGGCCGTCGTGACGCTCGAGTCCGGCCACGTGTACGAAGTCAGCTTCTCTGCGATGTAGCGCGAGCGAGGAGGATCAGATGACGAAGTGTTCTCTGTTGTTGCTGGTCGCTATTCTCGTGGCCGTCGTGTCTGCGCACGCGCAAAAACCGAAAGGCGGCTACATCGTGCAGCACGACGCGGACATGGCGAAGTCCGAGCCGGGCACCCACAACGGCGGCGGGCAGACCGTCGGCTATTCGTTCTTCGACAAGACGCCGGGGATGAAATTCGTGTTCCGCAAGCGCGCGCTGAAGCCCGGATCGGGCATCGGCTATCACGAACAGAAAGAAGACGAGGTCTATTACGTGCTCAGCGGGAAAGGCGTGATGACGCTCGACGACAAGCCGATGGACATCGGACCCGGGACCGCGATCCTCACGAGGCCGGGGAGCTCGCATGGTCTGAAGCAGGTCGGCAACGAGGATCTCGTCATCCTCATCGCATACGAGTTGAAGTAGCCGTCCAGACCCGGAGAACGCAAACGCCGCAAAGGCCGCTAAGGAAGTCTTGTGGAGGTCTTTCTTTGCGGCCTTAGCGGTCTTTGCGTTCTTCGTTTCGATGCCTCGGCCGCCGTGGCCGCTGTTTCGCCGACACCAGCCTGATGAGCATCTTCCGGCGGCCCTTTCGATTGAACGGCGTGTCAGAAGCTGTGATCGCCTGACCGATCAGCGCCTTGACGTCCGGCTCGTCGAGTGTCGACGCGTCTTCGAGACGGATGTGGCGCACCTGGTTGCCGTTGCCTTGAAGGATCTTCTGCGGATCGTCGAGCTCCGCGCCGAACAGGAAACACAGATTCACGCGTCGCGGATACAAGACGATTGAGAAGATCGCTTCGGACGGACGCTCGCTCGGGCCGAATCCGACGACCAGCGCGTTGTAGTTGTCGTAGACGAGCTCGATCGCGCCGGGCAGCCGCTTGCGCATCGTGGCCAGCGCCGCTTTCGCGACCGAGCGGACCTCGGGCGAGAACTTGGCGAGAAAGCCGGTGAGCTGCCGTTCCGGTGATGTTGTTCCTGGCACGCGTGGCGCTTAGTCTACTTCTCGGTGAAAAATGCAACCACGAAGAAATGCAACCACGAAGTCTCGAAGACACGAAGAACCTCTGGTACAAAGCCGCGTTCTCTTCGTGCCTTCGTGCCTTCGTGGTTGCGTTTAGTTAGCGAAGTCTAAGTGATAGTCTCGTGTCATGCGAGCGACCTGCGACCTCGTGCTCACCAACGCCATCGTCCTGACGATGGATCCGCGGTTCACGCTGCATCGCTCCAGCGCCGTGGCCATTACTGGCGACAGCATCACCGCGGTCGGACCCGACGCGCTGACGTACGAGGCGACTGAAACGATCAATTGTCACGGACGCGTGGTGATGCCGGGGCTCGTCAACGCACACACGCACGTGCCGATGTCGCTGATGCGCGGGCTCGCCGACGATTTGCGGCTCGACGTCTGGCTGATGGGCTACATGCTGCCGGTCGAGCGCGAGTTCGTGAATCCCGACTTCGTCCGGCTCGGCACGCGGCTCGGATGCGCGGAAATGATCCGGTCGGGCGTGACCTGCTTCGCCGACATGTATTACTTCGAAGACGCGATCGCCGGGGCGACGGCCGAGGCCGGAATGCGTGCGCTGTGCGCGCAGACCGTCCTCCGCTTTCCGACGCCGGACGCGACGAGCTTCGAGGATTCGCTCGCGCGTGCACGCGATTTCATCGAGCGGTGGCGCGGGCATCCGCTGATCGTTCCGGGGCCGGCGCCGCACGCGCCCTACACCTGCACGCCGGAAATCCTGCGCGCCTGCGCCGAGCTGGCCGTCGAGTTCGATGTACCGCTGCACACGCATCTGTCCGAGACGGTCCAGGAGGTCGAGGATTCGCGCCGCGTCCATGGGATGCCCGTCGTGCCGTGGGTGAAGAAGCAGGGCCTCCTCGACGCGAAGGTCCTCGCCGCGCACTGCGTGCACGTGGACGATGGCGAGATGCGTCAGTTGAAGAATTTCAATGCGGGCGTGGCGCACAATCCGACGAGCAACCTGAAGCTCGGCGCCGGCATCGCGCCAGTGGCGCGGATGTTGGAGCTCGGCCTGCACGTCGGCATCGGCACCGACGGTCCCGCGTCGAACAACGACTTCGACATGTTCGAGGAGACGCGGCTGGCGGCGCTGCTCGCGAAAGGGACCAGCGGCGATCCGACCGCGCTCCCCGCGCGGGACGCGCTTTCGATGGCGACGCGACTCGGCGCGTGTGCGATGCACATGGATCACCTGACGGGTTCGCTCGAACCCGGCAAGCGCGCCGACCTCATCGTCGTCGATGTGAACACGCTACACAACGTGCCGTCGTTCGACCGCGATCCCAACGGCATCTACGCGCAAATCGTCTACGCTTCGAAATCCACCGACGTCGTCGACGTGATGTGCAACGGCCGATGGCTGATGCGCGATCGCACGCTCCTCACACTCGACGAGAGCGAGCTGCGCGAGGCCGCGCAGCGCGAAGCGAAGCGCGTGGACGCGTTCCTCAGCAGCCGAGAGGTGAGCGTGCTGCAGAAGCTCGTCGCCGTCGGCGGCGCGGTGGAGCAGGAGAGCTTCGAGGTGCAGGTGAAGGCGCGCGTGCCGTCCGAGGCGCAAGTGCTGGCAGTGATTCAGAGCAAGAAGGTGACGGTCGTCCGATCGAGCCACTATCACCAGTACGACACGTACTGGTCGTTCGACGATCCGGAGCAAGGATGGCTGCGGTACCGCGAAGACGAGTTCCTCGACGAGGCCGGCAACGTGACCAACGCACGCGCGCGTCTCACCCTCACCGGCCGGACGCGTGAGGAAGAGTTCGGCGCGGTGCTGCTGTTCCGGTCGCGCTACTACGCGCCCGCGACGCACTCGACGCGGTTCTATCGTGAGTACTTTCGTCCGTCAGCCGAGCACGTGATCGAGAAGGATCGACGGCGGTGGCTGCTCGTCTACCGCGGCGTCGAGTTCTACGTGCACCTCGATCGGCTGATGAAACCGGCGAGCGATGACTATTTCATCGAGGTCAAGTCGCGCACGTGGTCGCGGCGCGACGCGGAGGACAAGGCGAGCGTCATCAACGAGCTGCTTGCGCTCTTTGGCAGCAGCCCTGACGACACGATCAGCGACGGTTATGTGGATCTCGTCGCGGGTGGAAGCCGGCGATGACCGGTGCGACAAACCATCGCCTAACGGGGTAGTCCGGCGATCTCTGTTCGTACCTTGTACAGAGTTTTGCCAGCGGTCACGTAGAGGGTTTTCATGTCTGCCCCACCAAACGCATTGTTCGTGATGAAGTCCTCCGCGATTGGAATGAATTTGAGCAGCTTGCCTTGCGGTGAAATGACATAGACGCCTGTCTTGGTATCAAGGGTTTCCGAAGTTCCGCGAAGCTGGTTCATGCCAGCCGAGGCGTACAGGTTTCCCTGCGTATCGATGCTCATGCCGTCGGCGCTTCGGCCCGGATAGAAGTTGTAGTGAACCCGCATGTTGCCAACGGTTCCGTCGGCGCGCAGATCATAGGCGCGGATCATGCGCGCGCCACCTTCCGCGCCATTCGCTTCGATGAGATACAGCTGCTTGTCGTCAGGTGAGATCTGAATCCCATTCGGCCGCTGAATGTCCGGAGCCGCCAGAATACGCGCCAGCTGCCCCGGCCCATCGATCCGATAGACGGCACCGCCAGGCAGATCGGTGAAGTACAGGCGACCTTTGCCGTCGATCGTGACGTCGTTTGGACCCACGAATGGCTTGCCTTGATAGTTGTCCGCGAGCACGTCCATCTTGCCTGTGCGCAAATCGGTTCGCGTGATCTGCGGCTTGAATGTTTGTCGCACGCCGGTTCGCTGCGATTCCGCGCCCTCGCACGCAACCAGACGGCCTTGCGGATCGATGAGCAGGCCATTCGCATTGTTGCTGCGCTCGCGAAACGTGGACAACACGCCACCGGCGGTCAGCTTCATGATCCGCTGCGTCACCATCTCCGTGAAATACACGGTGCCATCCCGATCCACCGCGGGACCTTCCGTGAAGGCGACCGACGTGGCGATCTCGACTTGCTGCGCCGCCGCAAGCGTCGGGACCGCCAGACCGATGAGAGCTATCGCTGTTGCAAGACCTTCCAGGCGTCGATGCGTCAAGGTAGCCTCCATTCGACGTGTGCGCTCACGTCACGATGCCATTCAATTCGGTCTGGCTGAATCCAATAACGACGGGATTCACGTGTCGAAGCCGTGCATCCTAGCACTTGGCAGGCCTGAAGAGCATGTGAACAAGCCACGTACAACGCGGAAACCGCGGAACCCGCAGAGAAAAATGCTTGACGTTTTTTCTGCGTGTTCAGCGAGTTCTGCGTTCAACGTCGTATTTCTGCACAACCTCTAAAGGCCTGCGCTGCCAATGCGATTCGGCTGTAGAATCGGCCCGTCTTTACCCTCTCTTTATCCCGTTCACGTCGACCCAGCGGAAGACGCGAAAGGAGCTTCATCATGCGCGTTCGAATCGGGTCTGTCGCAATCCTCCTCGCCACCGGGTTGTTGGCCGCCGCTCCAGCTCCAGTGCAGGACAAAGGCGGGCAGGAAGAATTCGGTCCGTACGAGCTCGTCGAGAACTGGCCGCAGCCGCTGCCGGACGGACCAGACGGCGTCAAGCACGCCGGCTGGACGTGGGGATCGGTCGGCGCCGTCTACGCGGAGAGTCCGGATCGCATCTGGATCGCTCAGCGCGGCGAGCTGCCGCTGCCGGCCAATGCGAAACCGTGGACGCCGTACAGCATGCTGACACCGCCGCGCACCGCCACAGGAAATGATGACGGCCTCGGCGCGACCTGCGAGCCGGCGGAGAAGCGCGGATGGGAGCGGCGCTATCACCACGTCATCTTCGTCGTCGATCGCAACGGCAAGATGGTGGACTCGTGGCCGCAGCACGACAAGCTGTTCGAGATGCGGTGCGGGCGCGGGCCGCACAAGATCAAGATGAACCCCTACGATCGTGAGAAGCACGTGTGGGTCATCGACGATCAGCTGCACATGATTTACAAGTTCACCCACGACGGCAAGCTCGCGATGTCGCTCGGCACCAAGGGCAAGCGCGGACGCGACGCCGGGAATCTGTTCGACCGGCCGACCGACATCGCCTGGCTGCCCGACGGCACGTTCTTCATCAGCGACGGCTACGGCGGCACGCGCGTCGCGAAGTTCGACAAAGACGGCAAGTTCATCAAGGACTGGGGCACGCCTCCCAAGGATCCGAAAAGTCCCGGTCCGAACGAGTGGAACACGGTCCACAGCATTCAGATCGCCAAGGACCGCCGGCTCTTCGTCGTGGATCGCGGGCACCGGCGCATTCAGGTGTTCGACGAGAACGGCAAGTTCCTCGACATGTGGACGACCGGCGTCCGTTCACAGCCGTACGCCCATCTGATCACGACCGACCAATTTCTCTGGGAGTCGGACGGCGGCACGAACCGCATCGTCAAGTACGACTTGAACGGGAAATACCTGTACGGGTGGGGCGGACCTGGCGGGCAGCCGGGTCAGTTCAACGGCCCGCACTCGATCACGACCGATCAGGAAGGCAATCTGTATCTCGCGGAAGTGTTCAACGGCCGCGTGCAGAAGTTCAAGCCGAAGCCCGGCGCGGATCGCTCGAAGCTCGTGGGACAGGAGCTCCGCTTTCCGGCGACCTAGTGAAGCGTCGTCGCTGAAACAGTACCAGACCAGCACGACGTAGAACGCAAAGGCCGCAATGACCGCAAAGACCCAGGTTCACGTGGTCTTCTTTGCGGGCTTTGCGCCCTTTGCGTTCATCGTGATGGCCGGGCCTCTCTCCAAGGCCTGCCGAACTTTCAGCAGCGTCGGCCACCCTCGCGTCGTCGTGGCGACGCCGAGCCATTTCTCGACCACCTGATTCGGATACAAGACGTTTTTTCCGACTCGCCGAAAGAGCGCCGCGACGAACTGGCCGTGAATCGCGGTGACCCCGACTTGCCAGTTGCGACCCTCTGGCACGTAGAAGGGGAGCCGTGGACGCTTGCGCAGGCGCTGCTCGAGCACGCAGACGTAGTGCGCGTCCGCTTTTCGA
>MNEX01000038.1:10360-23911 GCA_001917905.1 Acidobacteria bacterium 13_1_40CM_65_14 | reverse complement strand
CGGGGGATGAAGGTGCTGCCGTCGTTCGACATGTTCAACGTGTTCAATGCGAACACGGTGATGGGCCGACGGACGAATCAGAACGCGGCGAACGCGAACAGCGTCTTCGGGATTCTGGCGCCGCGGATCGCGCGGATCGGGATGATGGTCAACTTCTGACGTCTGGTCCGCAAAAACTGTCGCCGCTGAAGAAGCGGCGTGGGAACCGATGGCGGCTTGATCGCGATGAGGAGTTCCACTGCATGTCAAGGAAGATCTTCCAGATCTCAGGCGCTCTGATCCTGCTCATGCTCACCAGCGCAACGCTCGTCATCGTCGAACGCGTCACGACCGCGCAGGAGGCGACGAGCGTCCCGAATTTCGAGATGGATCCCCTGTTTTTTCAGAACCTGCCAAACAGCTGGACGACCGGACAAGTGAGCGGCATCAGCGTCGACAACCAGGATCACATTTGGATTCTTCATCGTCCCGCGACCGTTGCTGAAGGAGAGCGATCGGCGGCATTGAATCCGCCGGCCGCGTTGTGCTGCATTCCCGCGCCTCCGATTCTGGAGTTCGATCAAAGCGGGCGGCTTGTGAAGGCGTGGGGCGGCCCAAGTCAGGAATACGAGTGGCCCACAACCGAGCATGGCATCACAGTCGACTCCAAGAACAATGTGTGGGTGGCCGGCAACGGCAAGGGCGATCACATGGCGTTGAAGTTCTCGAGCGCCGGCAAGTTTCTGATGCAGCTTGGCAAGAAGAACCAGAGCAAAGGCAGCAACGACACGGCGAACCTGAACGGGCCGGCGGGGATATTCGTGTACCAGAAAACCAACGAAGTGTTTGTGGCCGACGGCTACACGAACCGGCGCGTGATCGTGTTCGATGCCGACACGGGCGCCTACAAGCGACACTGGGGCGCGTACGGCAAGCGACCGGACGATGCGTTTACGTTTCCGCCTCGCGCACAGCTGATCCAAGGCCCGCCGGCGCAGTCGTTCAGCACTCCTGTCCATTCGGTGGTCGTGTCGAACGACGACATCGTGTACGTCGCCGATCGTAGCAACAACCGTTTGCAGGCATTCAAGCTCGACGGCACGTTTCTGCGCGAGGTCTTCGTCAACAGGAATACGCTACAGAACGAGGGCACGGTCCACGCGTTCGCGCTGTCGCGGGATCCGGCGCAACAGTACCTCTACGTGGCAGACGGTTCGAACAAGGCTATTCACATTCTCGATCGGCGGACGCTGACCCTTCTCGATTCCGTCGGCGGGCATGGCGGACATAACGCCCGGGAGTTCTTCCACCTGCACAGCCTCGCGTCGCAGCCCGACTCGAAGGGGAACCTCTTTGTCGGCGAGGTCAACGACGGACAGCGCTATTATCGGGTCCGCTATATCGGAATGGGCAAGCCGACCAATCCCGCGTACTCGAAAGTCACCACACAGTAGACCGGTAGTCGCGCCGGCAGATTCAAGAAATGAGAAGACCTCATGAAAATTCTGATGTCACATGTCCGGTTCGTGTGCGATCAGATAGGTTCTGAGGATCTTGCTCCTGTGCCTGCGTCGGAGTGGGTGATCGCTTCGGGTAAGGCAGCAAATGGCGTGATTCGTCTCATCGACGTGCGCAACCGGACAACGACGACGCTGTTCCCGGCCGCAACACCCTAGAGGAACGCCTCTAGAAGACAGGCTCGTTAATGCGCTGCCTGGAGGCCACACCCATGGAACAGGGAAGGAAACAGGAGCCGACTGGCTCGCGTCGGCTCCTCTCACCGATGCTACGAGGTCGTCTTCAGGCCACGACGCCGACGCTAAAGGGCCGCAGCGCCCGTAGAACTCGTCGTCAGCACCCGTTTGAAGACCTGCACCGCCTGCCGCATTTCGTCCATCGTCCCGAGCGTGATGCGGCTGTGCGTCTTCTCGAACGGCGGGAAATCCCGCCCGACCGACACCTTGAGCGCAGCGCACGCCTCTCGGAACTGGCTTGCGGGTCGCTTCAAGTCGACGAAGATGCAGTTGGTGTGGCAGTCGGGCGCCTCGTATCCCAGACTCTTGAACGCCTGGAGCGTGAAGTCGCGCACGCGGGCATTTTCGGCGCGCTCTTCTTCGATATGCTTCGGATCTCTGAGCGACGCGATTCCGGCTGCGGCGGTCAAGGTGTTGACGCTGCCGAGACTCCAGGCACTGGAGATCGCCTTGACTGTTTCGGGTTGGCCAATGGCGTAGCCGAGACGCAGGCCAGCCATCCCGTGCGCCTTCGAGAACGATCGGGTGACGAAGACGCCGGTTAGTTCCTTCGCAAGCGGCACGGCAGTCTTGACGGCCCCGTCGTGCGTGTAGTCGATGTACGCCTCGTCGATGAGGATTCGCGTCTCCGGCGAGCTCTGCTTGACGCGGCGGATGAATTTCTCCATCGCGGCCGCGTTGTGTACCGTGCCGGTCGGGTTGTTCGGGTTGCAGAAGAAGATCATTCCCGCGCCCTTGGCCGCCTCGGCCATCGCGTCGATGTCCAATCCCAACGATCGATCGACGCGAATCATCCTGACGGGGGCGCCAATCCGGCGCGCGGCTTGATCCGGTGTTCCATACGTCGGCGCCGCGGTGACCAGCGGTTTCTCCGTCGAGCAGAACGCACGGGTGCCAGCCTCGAGGATGGCACCGGACCCGGTGCCGACGATGACGTGGTCGCGGCCGACCCCGTAGATGTCGGCAATCGTTGCCACGAGATCACCCGTATTGTCCGGCGGATATCCTCGTCCTACCCGAGGGGAGATCGTGTTCCCAAGCGCTTCAATCGTTTTCCGGCCGGGGCCGCGGGCGTTCTCGTTCGAGCTGATCCTGATGAAGCCACCGTCATCGGGAGCCTGCATGGCACCCGCTTCAAAGGCCATGGCCTCTCGCCCGCGGCCGATGATGAACGACGTGGACAGCAGGCCCGCGCTGCCCAATCCCAGATTCCGAAAGAAATGGCGACGGGACAACATGAAGTCCTCCTTCTGCCTCTCAGCATTTGAACGAAGGCCCGGCGTCCTGTGGCTCGAGCCCTAGCGCACCAGGGAATACGTAGTATACGGCCGCCCGCCCCAAGGCATCGGTTCCTTCTCTTGTCGGCTACAATCCGCGGGTACCCGCGTGGCCGCGCATTCATCAGATGGAGCGACACATGACCAAGCGCCTCCTTTTCCTGAGAACTCTCTCGATCACTGGACTCATCGCCGGCTTGATTGCGTTGGCGACGATCGGTGTGCACGAGCGATCCGTGTCCGCGGCGGTGGCCGCGGTCCAGCCGCCGGCGCCAGGGCGCGGCGGGGCACAAGCGCCGATGCCGACCTCACCGGAGGTGCAGGCCGATCGCCGCGTGACGTTACGGGTACTCGCGCCGGATGCACAGAAAGTGGAGCTGCGAAGTCCCGGCGACATTCCAGGCGTCGGCGGCCGCGGCGTGGCGTTGCCGCAGTTGATGAAGAACTCCGACGGCGTGTGGGAAGGAACGTTCGGACCGTTGCCCGCGGGCGCCTACCGGTACGTGTTCGTCGTCAACGGCGTGACCGTCGTCGACTCGCGCAATCCGATGACGAGCCAGACCAACACGACCGTTTACAGTCTCGCCGTCGTGCCGGGCTCGGATGTGTTCGATACGAAGAACGTTCCGCACGGCGCCGTCGCGTCCGTCTATTACCACTCGACGGCGCTCGGCGGCACGCGACGCATGCACGTGTACACACCGCCGGGATACGAGACGAGCCGAGAGCGTTACCCCGTTTTCTATCTGCTGCACGGCGCCGGCGACGTCGACGATTCGTGGAGCTCGGTTGGACGCGCGGGCTTCATCCTCGACAACCTGATCGCAGCGAACAAGGCGAAGCCGATGATCGTCGTGATGCCCGCGGGTCACGTCACCGGCGCCGGCGCGGCGCTTGGCGCGCGAGCTGCCGCGGTGGGCTCGCAGGACATTCCAGGGATCGGGACGGGACCGGATCCGTTCATCAACGACTTCATGACCGATTTGATGCCGTACGTCGAAAGGACCTACCGTGTGGTGACGGACCGTCAAAGCCGCGCGATTGCCGGTCTCTCGATGGGCGGCAATCAAACGCTGAACATCGCCATTCCGCATCTGGAGAAGTTCGCGTACATCGGCGTCTTCAGTTCCGGAATCATCACGCCCGGCCGCGGCGCCGCGCCGCCGGCGGACGCCTCGTCTCCACCGTTCGGCGAGGCGTGGGAGAAGCAGAACCTCGCCGCGCTCGACAACGCCGCCAACAAGCGGGGCCTCAGCCTCGTGTGGTTCAGTACAGGCAAAGATGACTTCCTGATCGCGACGACGAAGAGCACGGTGGATCTGTTGAAGAAGCACGGGTTCAAACCGGTGTTCCTCGAGAGCGAAGGCGCGCACACCTGGCTGAACTGGCGCGAGTATCTGTCAGAATTCGCGCCTCAGCTGTTCCAGCCTTCGGATCGTCAGCGGTCGTCGACAAGACAGTGACGTTCCCAAAAACGTTCGATGCCGGATTCGCTGATCGCCAACTCAACGACTTCAATGCCAGTACCGGCGTCGTCCACAACGCGTTCACGGAAGCCGAAGCGGTCGGACCGTATCAGCCGCCCGCGACGCTGGAGTCGGTGAAGCAGCGCGCGGCTCAACTCAACGCGAACGGCAGGATCGCGCAGAAATTCGGCATGAAGATCCTCGTGCACAACCACACCGGTGAGTTCGAGAAGCTAACCGACAGGCCGAGCACGACGTACGACGTGCTGCGTGCGGAAACCGATCCCTCGCTCGTCACGATGCAACTCGATATCGGATGGGCGTACATCGCGGGCGTCGATCCGATCGCGTTGTTCAAGCAGCACCCGGGCCGCTTCGAGCTGTGGCACATCAAGGATTTCTTCGGGCTGAAAACGGTGAATCCGTCGCTTGGGCCCAACGCGCGCGTCAGCAGCATGGCATTTGCACCCGTAGGCGTCGGACAGGTCGACTTCAAGCCGGGGTTCGCGAACGCCGCGCTCGCGGGTCTCAAGCACTTCGTGATCGAGCACGACAACGCGGCGTCGTGGGGCGATTCGCTGGCGGCTGCGCGCGTGTCGTATCAGAACATGGCGCGGATCCTGTCCTAGTCCTAGTGGCCCGATCGCGAAATGCCTCGGCATTCGGCCGGCGCTGCATCCCGCGCTGCTGCGTTGCTCCTCCCTTACATACTCCCGGTATGCTCGGTCGTCGCGCCTTGCATCGCGGGCGCATCGCCGCCCTCGGTGCACGAGCCATTTCGCGATCGGACCACTAGCTGCACGAGTGTGCCGACGCGCTGAAAAAGTACACGAAAGTATCGGACGACGAGGTCGGCGATTTACTGCAGCCGGCGAGCGGCGCTCGGATCGCCGGTCGGAGGGGGCGCGAGATCTGTCGTGCCAGGCGGGCCGAGCAACTCACGAAAGATCGGCTTCAACGCGTCTGCCCAGATCTGGTAGCCCTTGATCGTGGGATGCAGCTTGTCCCGTTCGTTCAGTACGCCATCGAACAGCTTACCCTCCGAGTCCGCCAGACGATCGTTGATCGTCAGGAACCGAACGCGCGTGCCGTCCGCGAACCCGGCGAGCCTCTCGTTGATTCGGTTGATGGTCGGCGTCACGGCCATGTTGTCGTTCCTTGGGAAGATGGCCGTCAGGATAATCGTCGCGTGCGACGCCTTCTGCTGGCAGATGTCGATGATCGCTTTTATCCCCCGCGCGATTTCCGCGACCGTCTGCTCGTCACGGGGCTGCGTTCCGACGTTGTTCGTGCCTGCAAGCAGGACGATGACCTTGGGACTGATGCCATCCAGCTCGCCGTTGTCGAGTCGCCACAGGATGTTCTGCGTCCGGTCGGCGCCCCAGCCGAAATTCGCGGCATTCCATCCGAAGAAGTTCGCCCGCCAGTTGGCGAGCAGCTCGGAGTAGTCGAGCGCGCCCCAACGTCGGACGATCGAATCGCCTTCGAAATACACATCGATCCTGCCGTGCTTCGCTTTCTCGAGCAGCTGCGCGTGCGCAGTCATGGAGTTCTGATCGGTCCGCGGCGCCGCCCGGTCGGCTGGTCCGTTGGTGGGCGTGTCAGTGGCGGGAGCCGCCTGTGCGCGAGCCTGCATCGCGGTGCCCCGCGCCTTTGCGGCTGGCGTCGGAAGTGCGACAGCGGCCGAAAGCAGCAGCGTCGTGGCCACTATCCCAGGATTCACGGTCGTTCTGCTCGCGGTGAGGCTACTTCGATGCCGAAGTGACTGACGACGAGTGCGTCAGGAACTTGTCCGCCCAAGGAATGAGGTACTTCCAATTCGGGCCGACCGTGTGTCCGCCGTCGTGCTGGCGCCACGCGAGCTGGCCGTCGAGCAGCCCGACGTTGACGGCAGGCATCTTCTCTGTCATGTAATCGTCTGACACGCCCAGGCCCTTCGCGCCGAGCAGTCGGAACACGGGTTGCGCCGCTACAGCGGCCATGTAGCTGCCTTGCCGATCGAGCCAGGAACGGAGTCTTCATTACGCACACCTTCATTGGTCACCTTTCGGGCGTGCCGGCGTTGCCGCGTCCCGTACACCGAGTGGTCTCCGCAACTCCGACATGATCCATTCGACGATTGCGCCCGGTGACTCCGAGACGTCGACGACAAGCGCGTCGGAGGGTTCTTCCAACGCCCCGAACTGGCTGGCCAGCATGTCCACCTTCATGAAATGACTCGCCCGATGCAGTATCCGCGACCGAATGAGCTCCGGAGAGCCTTTCAGATACACCCACGTGAGTGGGAGGCCGTCCGCGAGAACGGTTCGATACGATTGCTTGAGCGCGGAGCATCCGACGACCAAGCTGTGGCCACGATTGTAGACATCGACTATGCGAGCATGGATCGCCGAGAGCCAAGGCGCACGGTCGGCGTCTGTCAACGGAATTCCGTGGCTCATCTTCTCGACGTTTGCTTGAGAGTGCAGTGAATCGCCTTCAAGAAACGGGCAAGGGATCGCGTCGGCCAACATTTTGCCGATGGTGGTCTTTCCAGACCCCGCCACTCCCATCAGCACGACGATCACGGACATTCCTCTTCGGGGGCTCGCGCTGCCAGAACGAAGCGTTCGATGGCCAGCGCAAACCCTTCCAGTATTGTGGCTAATCCGCAGGCGAACAAGGCCTGGTCATCAGCGTTCTTTCAACGGACTTTGTTTACGAACCGGGCGGCGTGCTGTCACATCTACACTCGCGTTCGCCGTGGCGAGCTCACGCCGCTAGGTTCGAACATGAGTACATCGTTTGCGACATTTTTGAAGGACGTCCAACGTCGAGCGTGACGCGCGACCGACAATCGCGTACTTCCCGTTTCCCTGTGCATGTCCGGTTGTCGCCAGGCGTTAGAATCGGCTCACTCCGTCAACCGTGTTCTCCCGACGACACTCGGCGCCGAGCACTTTCGTTTTCCAGGGAGCCTCGTATGACTCAAACGTATAGCTCGAACTATGCGATTCAGAATGGCGCGTTCTACGGCGTGAACCGCCAGCCGCCGCGACAGGGACAGCTCACCGTCCGATTCAGTTTCTGATCGAGAAGGTCGCGCAGTGACACCAGTGCAGAAAGGAGCCGATTCGATGGCGAAACGACTGGCGCTGCCGTCATTGTTCATCGGGGTCATCGTGTTCTCGGTGAGTGTGCTCGCGGGCTCCGGTCCTCAGGGCGCACGCATCACGCTGGAAGATCTCGTGTCGTCGGATGGCATCGCGACGCCGGCACTCTCGCCGGGCGGACGGGAGTTCGCATTCACCGCCGACGGACAGATCAAGCTGCTCCCCGCCGACGGAGGGTGGCCGGTTGTGCTCACCACGACCGGAGGCGGCAAGACGGGACTGAACTGGTCGGCGGACGGGAAGCGGCTGGCGTTTGCGAGCCAGGGCGGCATCTGGGTGGTGGATGCCGCCGGCGGCCCGCCGCGACGGCTCACGAATCATCCGCCGGGCGCCGGCGATCCACGCACCGCGGTCGATCGCGCGCCGAAGTGGTCGCCGCGAGGGACGTGGATTCTGTTCGAGTCCGGCCGGCGCGGGCAGAACGATCTGATGCTCGTGAGCGACGACGGCACACGAACGAATCTGCTCGCGGACTTTGGCGGCGACGCATCGGCCGCGAGCTGGTCGCCTGACGGCCAGCGCATCGCGTACGTCGAGCGGGCGCCCGACTACTTCAGCGGCGCGCTCAAAGTGATGGACATCGACACCGTGACCGGCATGCCGAAGGGCGAGACGCGCGAGCTCTATCGCGCGAAGACCGATCGCGGCGGCGGTTGGCAGATTCGGGAGCCGGTGTGGTCGCCCGACGGCACGATGCTCGCCGTCATCCTTCAGGAGTCGGGGTGGGACAAGATCTATCTCGTGCCCGCCGCCGGCGGTCCTCCCAAACAGCTCACGGATGGCGACGGCGAGGACAGCTCGCCCGTCTTTTCGCCGGATGGCAAGACGCTGGCGTTCACGTCCAACCGCGGCACCCTCGAGGAGCGCCACGTCTGGCTGACCGGACTCGATGGACGATCGCCTCGACGGCTGACGAACCTGCAGGCCTGCACCGAGACGAACCCTCAATGGTCTCGCGAGGGACGCGACATCTACTTTCTGAAAAGCTCGGCGTTCGAGCCATCGAACCTCCTCGTCGCGGCCGCCGCTGGCGCGTCCGCGCCGCGCGCGCTGACGCACACCCTGTCACGCAACTTCGAGAGAGCGGCATTTCCGCTTCCCGAAGCCGTGCACTACAAGAGCACCGATGGCCTGGACATCGCCGCGATGCTGTACACGCCGCTCAACTATGTGCGCGGCCGCACGTATCCGGCCGTTCTTTGGATTCACGGTGGTCCTGAGGGACAGGACGGCTTCTCGTGGGATCCCTGGGCCCTCTTCCTCTCGCAGGAAGGGTACGTCGTTCTCGAGCCGAACTACCGCGGCAGCACCGGCTACGGCGAGAAGTTCCGCAACCTCAACGTCGAGGACAGCGGCGGCGGCGAGCTCGACGATGTCGTGGCGGGCGCGCGGTATATCGTCGACAACGGCCTCGCGGATCGGAAGCGGTTGGGCATCGGCGGCGGCAGTCACGGCGGCACGATGGTGGCCTACGCGATCACGAAGCACCCCGACCTGTTCAAGGTCGCCCTCGAGCTGTACGGTGTCGTCGATCGAGCCACGTTCAACGAGCGCACGAACCGCAATTCCGCGACGCGATGGATGATGAAGATGGGCGGAACGCCGGAGGAAAAGCCGGAGGTCTATCGCAAAGCCAACGCGCTGGCCGATGTCTCGAAGATCGTCGCGCCGGTGTTCGTGATGCATGGCGAAGACGATCCGCAGGTGCCGCCCTATGAGTCCGCACAATTTGTCGAAGCGCTGAAGAAGCACGGCAAGGTGTACCGGTACGTGACGTATCCAAAGGAAGGACACGGCTTCTCGCAACGCGATCACCGGCTCGACGCTTGGAGCAAGCAGCTCGAATTTCTGAAGAAGTACCTGCAGCCGGTGTACGGTCAGAGCGTGACGTCCACGACGGACGGCGCTAATCGGTAGTACCTATCACAATGTCACTGACGTTCACTCGGCGTACCGCCTGTGCGGCTCTCTTTTTTGCCTACTCGACGGGTGCCTTCGCGCAGGATCGCTTGGCGCCGGGCGCGCTGCCGTCTGCCGACCGCACCTTCGGCACGCTGCGCGACCAGGCCGCGATGCAGCAGCAGTGGCTCAAGACGCGTCTCGAGACATTCCTGCCGACGCTGATGCGTAAGCACGCCATCGACATGTGGGTCGTCCCGATGCGCGAGTACAACGAGGACCCGGTGTTTTCGTCGATCACCGCCGCGGAAACGTTCGCAGCACGCCGCCGGACGATCTACGTGTTCTTCGACAAGTGCGCCGCATCCAGCGTCGCGCCGTCGTCCAACTGCGTCGAGCGGATCGCGCTTGGCGGGACGTCACAGGGCGGACTCTTTGACGCGCGGACCTCTGCCAAGACGATCGCGAATCCGGTGAACGGACGTCAGGCCGAGCTCTGGGGCGACGAGCAGTGGCTGCTGCTGAAAGAAGTCGTAGACGAGCGAAAGCCCACAGTGATCGGGATCAATCGCTCGACGGTGTTTGCGTTCAGCGACGGACTGTCCAGCGGCGAGCTGAAGGGCATGACCGACGCGCTTGGCGCGGCGTGGGCATCGAGGTTCCGCGACGCCGAGGGGCTGCCGCTGGAGCTGATTGCATCTCGCCTGCCGGAAGAAGAAGCGTTCTTCGAGAGGATGACCGCGCTCGTCTGGCAGATGACGCAGACGATGTTCTCGGACAAGGTGATTGTTCCGGGCACGACGAGGACGAGCGATCTCGTGTGGTGGTGGCGCCAGCGGACCAACGATCAAGGACTCGGCACCTGGTTCCAGCCCAGCGTCAACGTGCAGCGGAAAGGCGTGACAGCGAAGGATCTCGGCAACGATCCCATCATCATGCCCGGCGACGTGCTGCACTGCGACGTCGGGATCACCGTCGCGCGCCTCAACACCGACACGCAGCATCTCGCGTACGTCCTTCGTCCCGGCGAGACCGACGCGCCGGCTGGCCTCAAGCAGGCGCTGGCCAACGCCAACGCGATGCAGGATTTTGCGATGGAAGAAATCCGTCCGGGCCGGACCGGCAACGAAATTCTCGGTGCCGTGCTCGCGCGGATGAAAGCGAAGTCCATCAACGGCACCATGTACTCGCATCCGATCGGCCTCAACGGCCACGGCGCCGGTCCCCTCATCGGTCTCTGGGACTACCAGGACGGCGTCGTCGGCCGCGGTGAAGCGCGTGTCATTCCTTCGATGTGGTTCTCCATCGAATTGCAGGCGACGACGCCCGTTGCGGAGTGGGGCGGGCAGCCGGTGCAGATGGCGCAGGAAGAGGACATGATCATCGGCGCCGACGGCAAGACCCGCTGGGCAGGTCGCCGGCAGGATCAGCTGTTCTTGGTGCGCACGCGCTGAGCGAAGGCCGCACCGCGCCGATGTCTGCGCTTCCCACGAACGGAGATCATCGCGAGAAGCGTTCGGCTGTCGTCCTCCTGTTTTCGACGATTGAAGCTGATGAGTGTCGCGCCCGGCACTTGGCCTGAAAGCTTGGCGTCGTGGAGCGAGTGCTCGATGACGCGGCGCGCGATGTGTGAGTGCTCTCGGGCAAGCGCCTCAGCCCGCGTTCCTGCCCGGGACGCGATGGCTTCGACGATTCTGCGGTGATGCTCCTGGCCGATCTCGGCCGTTCGGGCCGCCGATGCTGATTCGATGAACACGTGCGCACTGGGCGCGGCAAACGGCAGGCGAAGGATCCCCTCGAGCGTTGCGATCAACATGCGGCTCTTCGAGAGTTTCCAGAGCGCCCGATGAAACCGATCGTTTCGTTCCAGAAAACGTGGATAATGCTTGGGATGCAGCGGCAGCAAGGCTTCCATGCTCGCCAGATGCTCCCGTATGTGTTGAAGGATTGAGAGCCTTCATTCGGAAACAGGCTTCGTTGGGTCGACCCACAGCCAGCAGAGCGCACCCAGCAGGAACAGCACGCCCGTCAGGTAGAGCGGCGCGCTCCACTGCGAGAACCTCCGCACGACCTCGGCGACGAGGATCGGACTGAGGATCGCTCCCACCTGCCCGGAGGTATTCATCGCCGCGCTCACCGCGCCCGAACGGCGGCCGCCGATGTCGACGCACGTTCCCCACGCCGCCCCGAGCAGAAAATTCGATGACGCGCCGCCGAAGGCAATGAGTACGGCCGCCGCCACTGGCGAGGCGACGAATGCGCCGGCGATGGTGAGCAACCCGGCGGCGGCCAGCGCGCCGCCTCCGATGGTGATGCGTCCGAGTCGCAGGCCAAGCCGGCGCGCGGCCCGATCGGTGGCGACTCCGCCAAGGAGATCGGCGGCGGAACTGAGTATCAGAGGCAACCCCGCGAGAATGCCGGCGGTCATTCCGGTGAGACCGCGCGATGCGAGATACGTCGGCAGCCAGGTCACGTAGAACGTGCCGCCGAATGCCTGAGTGAAGTACATCAGGCACAGACACACCACCGTACGGTTCCCGAGCAGCCGCTTCCACTGCGTCGCGTCGAGCGCGTGGCCGGTATCGGCGCCAAGCCCGCTCTCGATCAGCTCGCGCTCGGCGGCACCGACTCCGGGATGTTCCGCCGGCGAATCGCGAAACCATCGATACCATGCCACTGACCAGACGAACCCCAGCGACCCGAACAGGGCGAACAACGAACGCCAACTGAAAAACATGAGCAGCGCGGTCACCAGCAACGGAGTCAGCCCGCCGGCGAGGTGCATGCTCATGAAAAAAATGCCCTGCGCCGTCCCGCGCTCCTGCCGCGGGAACCACCGCGAAAAGGTCCGCGCGGCGTTCGGCAACGCGCCGGCCTCACCGGCGCCGAAGAGGAACCGGATCGCCACCAGCGATGCATAGCTGAACGCGACGCCCGTGAGCACGGTGAACGCGGACCACCAGCAGACGATCCGCGTCAGGACCCGTCGCGTGCCGGCGCGATCGCCCCACCAGCCGGTCGGAATCTCGAACAGCGCGTAGGCGACATAAAACGCGCTGAAGACATAGCCCATCTGCGTCGGACTGAGATTGAGATCGCGGGCGACGTCTGGCCTGGCGACCGAGATCGTCACCCGATCGAGATATGTGATCGCTCCCAGCACCATCGTCATCGCCAGGACTTTGTAGCGGACGCGGGTGTGTCCGAGCGCGGCCGCGGTGGTGCGGGCTGGGGAAGAAACGGTCGTCGCACCGGTGTCGATGTCGGCTGTCAAGAAGGCTCCATGTCCTAACAGTGGACGTGGCTCGAAGAATAGGAACCCGGTCGAGACACTGTCAATGTTAAATTCCCGCCGCATGGCGAATTCGAGGCCGAGGGTTCTCGTCACCGAATTGGAATACCGGAAGGCCGAAGTCTCGTTCTTGTCGGCGCCCGGGCTGGAGTGCGTGCGCGCGCCAGACTCCGAAGCCGATCTCGCGTCGGCGATACGTGACGCGCACGCGTCGTACGTGATCGTCGGGCCGCGCACCTACGCCGGAGCGCTGTACGAGGCGCTGCCGGCCGGTGGAGTGATCGCACGATTCGGCGTCGGACACGACGGCATCGACAAGGCGAAAGCGACTGCGGCAGGTCTCCTCTGCACCAACACGCCGGGCGTTCTCAATCAGTCGGTGGCCGAACACACGATGCTGCTCGTCGCCGCGGCGGCGCGGAGACTGATCGCCATGTCAACGAGCATGGCGCGACACGTGTGGGATCCGGCGACGGGCGAGGAGCTTCAGGGAAAGACACTCGCGATCATCGGCTGCGGCGGCATCGGGCGCGGCGTTGCGCGCATCGCCTCTGTCGCGTACGGCATGCAGGTCGTCGGCTGTTCCAGGCCGGATGCGCCGCCGCCGACGGCACTGGAGCACTTCGGTGAGGTGACGAATGATTTCGGGACCGCCGTGCGCAATGCGGATTTCGTCAGCCTGCACATGTCGGCGAGTCGCGACAATCTTCACTGGCTCAATCGCGAACGCCT
>MNEX01000038.1:0-10161 GCA_001917905.1 Acidobacteria bacterium 13_1_40CM_65_14 | reverse complement strand
CAGAACATCGTGCTCGCTGAAGCCCGCGCGTTCGCGCGGATGGATCTGCTCAATCCTGAAGTGTTGACGTGAGCCGGTGACATGAGAGAACTCGAAATCCTCGTTGGCCTGATCCTCGCCGCCACTCTTTTGGCCGCGGTAGCGCGCCGCGTTGGCGCACCCTATCCCGTATTTCTCGCGCTCGGCGGCGCGATCCTCGCGTTTGTTCCAGGCGCGCCTTCGTTCACGGTGCTGCCTGAGCTCGCCTTGGCGCTCTTCGTGGCACCCATACTGCTCGACGCGGCGTATGACGCATCGCCGCGAGACCTCAGGGACAACTGGGCCCCGGTCACAGGTCTGGTCGTTTTTGCCGTGGGCCTCACAACCATCGCCGTCGCCGCGGTGGCGCGCACGCTGATGCCCGCCATACCATGGGCCCCGGCGATTGCGCTCGGCGCCGTCGTGGCACCACCCGACGCCGCGGCCGCAACGGCCGTCCTGCGTCAGTTGAGACCACCGCAGCGAATTCTGACCATCCTCGAAGGCGAGAGCCTTCTGAATGACGCCAGCGCGCTGCTGATCTATCGCCTCGCGGTAGGAGCCGTCGCTGCCAACGGCTTCTCCATCGGAGCGGTTGCGCCAACCTTCTTGTTCGCGGTGGTCGGCAGCGTGATTGTCGGTCCGGCGCTCGGGTGGCTCTCGTTGCGGTTGAGCGACCGTGTGCAGGACGTGCCGACCGCCATCATTCTTCAGTTCGTCAGCACGTTCGGCATCTGGATACTCGCTGATCGGATTGGTCTGTCAGGTGTGCTCACCATGGTGTGCTACGCCATCACCGTGGCGCGGACGGCGCCCGAGCGTACCCCCGCGCGGATCCGCATACCGTCGTACGCCGTGTGGGAGACGGTGGTCTTCATGCTGAACGTGCTGGCGTTCATCTTCATCGGCCTGCAGATCCGCCCGATTCTGGAGAGCCTCGAGCCGGCGGCCCGCGGACGATACTTTGCTGTCGCCGGCGCAGTTCTCTTGACCGTGATCGTCGTTCGGATCGCCTGGCACATGTCCTTCAATGCTGCCATCAGATGGCGAGAACGAAGATTCGGTTTTCACCCGCCGCGCCCGATGCTGCGTCCGACAGTTGGCAGTGGTTTGGTCATCTCGTGGGCCGGCATGCGCGGCATCGTCACGCTGGCGGCAGCACTGGCGTTGCCCGCGGCTTTTCCGTTTCGTGACTTGATCGTCCTGACCGCGTTCTCCGTTGTGCTCGGCACGCTCGCGCTTCAGGGACTCACACTCGGGCCTCTCTTGCGCGTGCTCGACTTGCGTGACGATGATCCGGTCGGACACGAAGTCGCCGCGGCGCGTGAACGCGCCTTGCGTGCCGGGCTTGCGGGTCTCGAAGACGACCGATCGGCGGTCGCAGAGGCGGTCAGACAGGAATTCATCGCGCACTTGGGATCTGTTGATGTCAATTCTGAAGAAAGCGAGGCCGGACGATTCGTCCACAACGACACTCACCGCCGAGCCCTTCAGGCGGCGCGCCAAGCTGTTCTCGCCATGCGGGTGAGTGAAGAGATTGGCGACGATGCGTTTCATCAGATGGAAGAGGAATTGGACTGGATCGAAATGTCTGGCGGTGGGAGAGAAGATCCCGAGCCGGAAGGATAGTCGCGACCACTTCACATCTCGCGTTGACATCCGCTGGCCGTGAGGGGACGATGACCTCATGCTCCGCGCGATGGTCCTCGCGACGCTCGTCTTTGCTATCCCACGCGCGGCCTGCGGCCAGGCGCTCAGTGTCCTTCATATAAAGGTTGTCCTGGTTGACGCCGAGCGGAAGGTGACGCCGGTGCCACGCCATGCACTGCTGATCAGCGACAATCCGGCAACTGCCACTCCCCGGCTGATCACGACGGCGCTGGATGGTACGGCCGACGTGAAGTTGCGCCCAGGGAATTACACCGTGGAATCGGACCGCCCGGTCGCGTTCCACGGCAAAGCCTACCAATGGACGCAGATCGTCGACATCATCGCCGGCCGTGACGCAGTCCTCGAGTTGACGGCCGATAACGCGGAAGTCGGGCCCGTCGCCGCGACGACCACCTCTGCGGCACCGTTAGAGGCCGACCCGTGGGTCCTTCTGCCTCCATGGAAGGACAGCGTCGTCGCCCTGTGGACTCCGACCACGCGCGCGTCGGGATTTCTCATCGACGCGAAAGGGCTCATCGCGACGAACCAGCGGGTCATCGGCACCGCGACGTCGGTGGAAGTGCAACTCACGCCGGCCGTCAAGGTCGCGGCGCGCGTCCTCGCGGCAGATCCTGAACGGGACGTCGCGGTCCTCTGGATCGATCCGACTGTCGTCACATCAGTGCGGCCCGTGCCGCTGGGATGCCAGCAAGCGGCGGCGCCGACGGTTGCGAACGGGCAGGAGATCTACACAATCGGTGTTCCCATCCGTCAAGAGAAGGGAATTGCATTTGGAGTTGTGAGCCGCGTGGATCCGCAGAGCATCGTGGCCGACTTGAGACTCGCACGCGGCGGCGCGGGCGGCCCGGTCTTCACAGCCGACGGCGGCGTGGTTGGGATCAGCTCAGTCCTCGGCGACAACGATGATCGCCGGAGCGGAGACTCGCGAGTCGTTCGCGCCCGCGATGCCTGCGAGGTCGTCGCTTCCGCAGAGAAGAAGATGTCGAACGCCGCAGCGCCGAGCGGAGCGCACCTCCCCCTGGAACCGCAGTCGCCCTTCCCTGTGGACGCGCTCAAGGACGCGGCGGAACACCGCGCGGGAAGCCTGAGCCCGTATCAGATCTCCTCGTCCGACTTCGACGTGGCCTTCATCACGCCTGTGATGATCTATGGCGCGCAGTATCAGGCGGAGCAGGCCAGCAAACGTGCGCGCAGCGGCGGCACACGCACGCCCAGCGCGGAGCCGGCACTCGTGCGGCCGTTGTTGGACTTCCGCAACTGGTCCGAATACGTTGAGGACTATCCGCCGGTGTTGCTGGTCCGAGTCACGCCGAAGCTCGTGGAGGGCTTCTGGACGACGGTTGCGCGCGGCGCCGCGCAGACACAGGGTGTCTCGATCCCCCCGATCAAGCGCTTCAAATCAGGCTTCTCGCGAATGCGCGCCTTCTGCGGCGACACCGAGGTCACGCCAATTCACCCGTTCAAGATCGAACAGCGCGTCTCCGAGAGCGACACTATCTACGAGGGGCTGTACGCCTTTGACCCCAGCGCGTTCGGGCCCGAGTGCGGGACTGTCAAGCTCGTGCTGTATTCGGAGAAAGAGCCGGAGAAGGGGGACACGCGAGTGGCCGATCCGCGCGTGGTGCAGCAGATCTGGCAGGACTTCGCTCCATACCGAGCGCTGAATCGCTGAACATGAACGCGAAGTTCGAGTTCTGCGAAAGCGCATCCGCATCGACGGACCGCAGTGGCGGGCAACGGGCGATCGCGGCGCTCATCGAAAGCTCAGAGAGAACTCGGCGCGCATCTAAAGCCAGGACTGATGGAGAGTCGGCTGTCGTAACAATTCAGAGGGCTGTACAACTGGAGGCGATCGGCGTACCGTCTGCTGAATGACGGGACGGCGGTCGAGGCGGCAGCGAGCGCGGTCAAGTGAGAACCGCGATGCACGCGAGCTCGAGCGGCTGCGGCAAGAGAGAATGAACGGCTCCGCGAAAAGGTCGAGGAGCAGGCCAAGCAGATCGCCGACGCCGAGAAGCAGATCGCGGATCTCGAACGCCAACTTGCCTTACGCCAGCAGAACTCGACGACGACATCGAAGCCGCCTTCATCCGATGGACTCGCGGGGCAGCAACGCACGCGCGGCCGGCGCAAGAAGAGTCGACGCAAGCCGGGCGGTCAACCGGGGCATCCCGGGCACTCGCGGCCACTGGTGCCAACCGAGCGCGTGAACGCGATGGTCGAACTCTTTCCGGACGCGTGTCGGCATTGCGAGCATGCCCTGCCCGCGCGATCGCGCACGGTGGTCGGCGAGGCGCGACGGCATCAAGTCACGAAGCTGCCGCCCATCGAGGCGCACATCACCGAATACCGCTGCCATCGAATCGTGTGTCCCGCGTGCGGGCGGACGACAGGCGCCGCTGCCCGAGACCTGCTCTCCCAGGTGGAGGGAACGACTTACAGGTTCAGGTGAGCGGTTGTCGAAGAACGTTACCTCGAGGAGATCAACGTGGTCGCTCGAGAGGTGCTTCGGGGAGGAAAGAGAGCCGCTGAGTAGCCGCCTCTTCTACGGCCTCACCCTGATGTACTTCTGCAATCTCTTGGGTCGAGGCTCGCCTCCATAGATGTTGCCGTCCCGATCGATCGCCACGAACTCCGCTCCGTCGCCGGCGGTCTGCCGTGGATCACCCCACGGATAGAGGATGAAGGCGTTGATCCAACCGGTTTTGGCGTCGCCGATCCGGATCCCCTCCTCCCAACCGGGGTTCTGCACATCATCGGATTCCGAGTCCGCCACATAGACCTGATCCTTGCTGTCGAAGGCGATTCCGCTCGGCTTTCCGAATTGCGTCCATGGAATGGTCAGCGATTTTCCCTCCTGGTCAAAGATCTGAATCCGGTTGTTCCCGCGGTCGCCGACGAAAATGCGCCCCCTCGAGTCGATCGCGATGGCGTGGAGAGCGTGGAACTCGCCCGGCGCCCAGCCGCCCTTGCCCCAGGCCTTGATGAACTTTCCGTCCTTCGAAACCTTCACGACGCGGTTGTTCCCGTTGTCGTTGTGCCCGTCCGCGACGAAGACGTCGCCGCTCGGAGCTACGACGACGTCGCTTGGCGAGGTGAAGTGATCGGGCCCGCTCCCGGATTGTCCGGGCGCGCCCAGCGTCATCAGCACCTTTCCCTCCGGGCTGAACTTGACGACCACCTGTCCGCGTTTGTCGCCCTTCGGGGTTCGGTTTTCTGCGACGGCGTCGGTGACCCAGACGTTGCCGTCCCGATCCACGTCGAGCCCGTGCGGCCAGATGAACATTCCGCCGCCGAAGCTCTTCACGACTTTGCCTTCCGGGCTGAACTTGATGATCGGATCCGTCTTGGAGTCGCGACATTCGTCGCCGAACCGGGCCGGATCCTCCAGCCGATCGCATCGCACGATCGCCCAGACGTGTCGACCGTCGGGGTCGATCGCCACCTTACCCACGGCTCCCATCGGCCTGCCGATCGGAAGCTGGGCCCAGCCCTCTACGATGCGATAGGGATTCGGAAGGACCTGCGCAATGAGCGTCCATTGGACGCCCTGCGAAGCGACGAGAGCCAACCCGACCACCAACGCGCATCGCCGCGTACTTCGCATGACCGCACCCCGCATCGAGAAAATGAATGATTCTGCAGATCGGCCCAGATCCAGCGGTACTAAACGATGCCCCGCGACAGGATCGTTGCTTTCCAACCAGGCGACCAACCTGTCCATGGTGTTGGTCGCTCACAGCCGCGCGCCGCTTCGCGCGCTATCGGGGAGTGTATTCACCTCGCGCGCCGCGGGGTCCAATCGGAGTCCCGTCCGTCTTCGTAAACGTCGCGCCTGTGATGCCGTGAGTGCCCGGAGCTCGAGATGGATGTCCCACGATTTTGACGACGCTGCCAATCGGGAGCGCGTCTTTCGCCCATGCCATCGACGGTGCTCCGCCCATCTCGATCTGCCACTCAATCTTCTGACCTTTGTCGTCGGCCGATTCGAGGAACACCCACGAATGCGGGTTCCTCACGAGGACTCTCGTGACGGTCCCCTGAGCCTCCACGCGCTTCGACTCGTCGTACGCGACTGCGGCCGAATGATGGGCCACAACGGGCGTCACGGTCACCAGGCATCCGACGGCCAGCACCGATGCAACTGAAATCCGCAATCCACCTGTCATGAGGAAATCCTCCTGTATTCCTAATTGTCTCATTTGTACTTCGGCGGAATGAACTGCACCGACAGCCGTGCCGCTTCGGGATCGCAATCAAATGCTTTCAGCTTGTACCCTTTCGGCGCCGGCAACCATCGCATCGTGTATGAAGTCGGCTTCCTCAGGAACATCGGATCTTCAACCGTGACGGTGGCCTTCAACAGGTCGCCGTCGCGCCAGTAGCGCTCCGTCACCTTCTTCTGCTGGGACGATGGAATCCCGTTATAGTCGTCAAATCCGGTGATGTCGAACACGTAGTGAGTGGTTTCCACCAGCAGCGCATTCGATTCGTAGTGACCGACCGAGAATCCTTGAACCCCGTAATCGCGGGAGGTGGGCTGTCGTCCATCGAGCCACACCGTACGGAGCTGATCGTCTTTCTCGTAGCGAAGCAGGACCCGATCCGGCCACTGCACGAGCTCCATGTAGAACGGGTCGAACTCGAGCGCCGGCGGCGTGGACGGCTGGCAGTCGTATTTCGGTGAGAGCGGCTCATCGAATATCTTTTGGAAGGCCAGGGCTCTCTCATTCAGCACCGGAAAATTCGACACGTAGTTCTTGTCCGCTGGCGTGCCGTCGGGAAGGATCGTCCCCTCGGGCACGGTCCGAGCCCAGGGAACAGTCGGACCGTTGGTCGGATGCGCTCGGCGCGTCCCATCCCATACGCCGGAGAGGTCCGGAACGGTGGCCGGCGTCTGGGCTGACTGCGCCGACTCTGCCGACTCTGCCGACTCTGCCGACTCTGCCGACTCTGCCGACTCTGCCTTCAGGGCAGGGAGCGCATGTCCATTCATGGCCATCAGCAACACCGCGCAGACAACGATCCCGAAACATCGTTTTGGAGATAACCGGCTGGTCGTGCTTCTCATGGTTGCTCCTCATTGAGGTCGGGTGCGCAACGTTTTCCCTCGACCGCATCCGATGGCCGTTCGAGCGGAAATCGAGCGGACTCTAGCACAATTGAATATACGCTCCACGCGCGTCAAACCGAGACCACCGGCGGTTCGACGGGCTGGAACCGTGCTTTGCCCGCGAGTGCGTGAGACTCCGCGACCATGAGCCGTGTCTCAACGACGAGACGATTGCCGGGGTCGGTCGTTGCCGCCATCAACGCGAGCACGATCCTGAGCGTTCGCGCCGGCGCGCGAACCGGGCACCGCTTCATCGGCATCTGGGCGGTCGTCGTGAACGGCCGCGTGTTCGCGCGGTCGTGGAAACAGGCGCGCGGCGGCTGGTACCACACGTTCCTCACCGATCCGGTCGGGACGATTCAGGTGGGCAATCGCGAGCTTCGCGTGCGCGCGCGCCGAGCGCGCGGCGAACGGCTGCGCGACGCCGTCGAACGCGCGTACGCCGACAAGTATCGGACGCGCGGCTCGTTGAAGTACGTCCGCGGTCTCCGCACACCTCGGCGGCGCGAGACGACAATTGAATTCGTCCGCGCGACGACGAGAAAGTCCTGAGCTCAGGAGGTGCGGATCTGGCTGAACCGATGAACGTGCTTCTGTTCGGTGCCACCGGAATGATCGGCCAGGGCGTGCTCCGCGAGGCGCTTCTCGATCCCGACGTTGAACGGGTCGTCGCGGTCGGCCGCAGCGCGACAGACCAGCAGCATCCGAAGCTGCGCGATCTCGTCGTGCGCGACGTCGCGGATCTGACAAGCGTCGAGTCGGAGCTCGCCGGATTCGACGCGTGCTTCTTCTGCCTGGGCGTTTCGTCGGCCGGCATGTCGGAGGAGCGCTACACGCGCGTCACCTTCGATCTGACGCTCGCCGTCGCGGCGACGTTGGCGCGTTTGAATCCGCAGATGACGTTCGTCTACGTGTCTGGCATGGGGACCGACAGCACGGAGCGTGGCCGGGTCATGTGGGCGCGCGTGAAGGGGCGCACCGAGAACGCGCTGCTGCGCCAGCCGTTCAAGGCCGCCTACATGGTCCGCCCCGGTGTGATCATTCCGCTCCACGGGATCCGCTCGAAGACGATGTGGTATCGCCTGCTCTATGCGGCGACCCGGCCGCTGTATCCCGTGGTGAAGGCGGTCGCGCCCAATGCCGTGACGACCACAGAGCAAATGGGGCGCGCGATGCTCGCGCTCGTTCGCCGTGGGTACGCGACGCCAATCCTCGAGACGAAAGACATCAATCGACAGTGACAACGGTCCTCTGCGCAGAGCGTGCCTCGCTCCAATCGGGACTGATTGATCAGCCACTGCGTCCTCAGCGAAATCGTCGAAACTCCAATACGGCCCTCGCGGGATCCTGGCAGGAATTGCTGAAAACCTGACGCGCACGTCACAGCCCGATGGAACTTTTCGCCTAATTCCAGAGCGTTTTTGCCGATTTCGCGAAAAAAACAGGTCCCGAGCTCACCCGCCTCATTCGCCGCCCATACGGTTTCCTCAGCCGAAGAAAATCTTGCAGCTCGACCATATTGGCGTCACAATACCGCTTCCGTCCCAAAGAATCCGTACTCGCCGAACGTCTTATTCCGGCAGGAGCCTGAACACGGGGGCCCGAGGTCGGAGGGAGCCACGTGAGAAACGCAGCGCTCGTCGCGATTTGCGTGATCGTCGGCGCGACGAGCGGCACGTTCGCCCAGTCGACTCCTCCGGCTTCCTCGTTCATCGCCGTCTCGCCGAACGTCAACGTCCTGCGCGGCATCCACGATCCGATCCGCGGCGACGCGTTGCTGCAGCGGCAGAACGAGCCGGTCGCAGCGGTCTCCACGCGGAATCCAAGCCACCTCATGATCGCGGCGAACGACTACCGCACGGTCGACCTCGCCAACGACGTCGGCATCGGCGATGTTCTCGTGCGCCTGGCTCGCCACGTCAAGTTCGCTGCGGAAAAAGTCGTCGCGAGGCTGTTGGGCCGGAAAGAGACCGATGGCGATGGCGACGAAGAGGTCAAGAAACTAGAAGCGGGGACTGAAGCCTGGATTGGTCTGTATCTCTCGAACGACGGCGGGAAAAGCTACTCCAGCTTTTTCATGCCGGGATTTCCGCAGGACGCATCCGTATCCGGCCGTTCGACGCCGGCATACGGCCGCCAGGCTGCAAGCGATCCTGTGCTCGCGTCAGCGCCGGCCGGGCGCTTCTATCTGGGTGCGATGGTTTTCGATCGCGACGCGGTCACTAAAAAACCGACGTTCAGCCAGATAGTCGTTTCGCGCTTCACCGATCGAAACAACTCGGAGACCGGCCAGAACTTTCATTTCGACGGCATGACCGTCGTCGACGATGGCAAAGTCTCGGGCCGGAGGTTCCTCGACAAGCCCGCAATCGTCGCCGACATCGCGCGCGACAGCAGCGATCCCGCCGCGTGCGGTCCGATGTACATCGGCTTCACTGTCTTCGACGACAAAGAGAAGGATGCGCTCGACCGCAGCAAGATTCTGGTCTCGGCATCATCGGACTGCGGCGCGACATTTTCAGAGCCGAAGCGGATCAGCCACCGGTCGACGCTGAATCAGGGTGTTACGCTCGCGATTCGACCGTCGGACGGCGCGCTGTTTGCCACGTACCGGTCGTTCTCGGAAAACAAGATCTTCGTCACCTCGTCGCTCGACGGCGGACGCTCCTTCGCGCGGAGCGAGATCGTTTCGGGACCGTCACCGATTCTCGCCTTCGACCAGCCGACGCTCGGATCCGCAGACGGCTACTCGTTCCGCACGAACGGGTTCCCGACGCTGGCGATCGATGGAAAGGGCAGCATATTCGTCGCCTGGCAGGAACGGCTGGTGCCGAACGGCAGTCCGCGCATCGTGCTCACCTCGTCAGCGAACGGAAAGACGTGGACGCCGCGGCGCCCGGTCGAGCGCAGCCGCTGCGTGGCGGATGACGCCGGCGCCGTCGTCTGCGGCGAGGGCGAAGTCGGGCCGCAGGTGATGCCGGCGCTCGCATTCAGCCGTGGACGCCTGATGCTGCTGTTCTACGAGGCGCGGGCACATCACGACGACGTGAAGTGGGTGGCGTCGCAGAAGACGACTTACATCACCGGCCTCGACACGGAGCTGAACGTCCGCGTTGCGCAGCTCGATGCGAACGGCCGCGGCGCATCCATGTTCGTGAACCACTACGACACGGACAGAGACGGCAACGTCATCCCGATGATCGCCAAGTACGGCGGCCGCGAGTATCGCGCGGCGAACCGCGCCAACCTGCCGATGTACGCGGGCGGGTCGAGCGCGTTCATGGGCGACTACATTTCGCTCGCGCCGACGATGCCGTTCGTGCCGGCCATGCAGCCTGCGTCGACGCCGGACACAACGA
>MNEX01000332.1 GCA_001917905.1 Acidobacteria bacterium 13_1_40CM_65_14 | reverse complement strand
TTCGGCGAGCGCGCGAGCGATGCCGCGGCCGGCACCGCGGGTTGCGCCGGCCACGAGGGCCACGCGTCCGGTCAGCGGCGTCTGAGGCGATCTCGTCGGCGTCATTTGTGGACGTCCCTGCGGTCGTCGTCTCTTGACTCAAGCTAAACGACCATTTAGTTTATGTCAAGGAACCGCGATGAGCCCACGACGCCGGAAGGCGGAGGATACGGATGTATTCGCGGCTATGGTGCGGTGACCGCCGGCGCCCTCGTGCAGCGGTTTGGCTCCAAGCGTGAGTTGGTACGCGCACAGGCACGGTACGCCGCCGCCACCGGCGATATCGGCTTTGGTGCGCCCCGCACGGCGCGCCTGTCTTCACCGCTCAGGGCACTGCGCGCCGTCACGGCGGTGCACGCCAAGCTGGCCGAGTCGCCCTGCGCCGCGTTGCGGAATCTCGCGTACCTGCAGAACGACTTGGCGGACCCGGTGCTCCGCAGACATTTGCTGCGGCTTGGGCGCGCCGCTCGGGCTCGTTACGAGCAGCTGCTGGCCGACGCCGTCTTGTCGGGCGAACTGCGCGCTGATACAGACGTCCGGGCGCTGGCACGGATGATCGAGGTCACGCTTGGTGGTTCGTACCTAGCCTGGACACTGTATCGCGAGGGTCCCGCGGCCACGCATCTGCGCAAGGATCTCGACGCGACGCTCCGGCCGTACCTGAGACGTGGCGTCGAGCGGGCTGGGTCATGACATGAGGCCCGCACCGTGTGTCGTGAGCGTGGCCGAACATACCGGCTGGGCGCACGTCATCTGCGTGGCGGCGCGTGGCAACGTGCCGGCTGTCATCGCCCGCCGACGGGCCACCGAATTCGAACGCCTACGCCGAACGCTTTCGTCTGCTCGATCAAGGATGAATGTCTCGATCGGTTGATTCCATTCGGCGAGCACCATTTCCGTCGAGCCGTCGCCGAGTTTGTCGCCCATGACCATCGCGAACGGAATCATCAAGGACTGAGCAACGAACTGATTCAGCGTCCGCCTGTGCACAGGAATGTCGGTCGCATTCGTCAGAGCGAACGTCTCGGTGGGCTGCTCAACTACTACGCGCGAGCGGCGTGAAAATCCGGTTCTTCGATTCGGCGCAGACGCGGGACATTACGCTCTTCCAGCGCTCCGGCCACCACTGCCCATCGAAAGCATAGAGCCCGACGCCATCCTCATTCGTCGAGCGCGAACACGAACAACGAGAGCCCGGACACGATCGACACGTACTGCCGATTGCCCACGCGATAGCTGATCGGGCCGCTGTTGATGGCCGCTCCGAGATTCGTTTTCCAAAGCAGCGATCCGGTGCGCGCATCCAGAGCCTGGAAGTACCCTTCACGTCCGCCCGTGAACAGCAGATCCGCACCGGTCGTCAGGAGCCCGCTGTCGGTCACGTCTGTCATCGTGAACTTCCACTTCTCGCGCCCCGTCGCAGGGTCGAGCGCGATCACCGCGCCGTGACCGGCCGCTTCGGTCCACGTGTTGATTGGCGACCGCCCCAGGCCGGGCGCCCCGGGTACCGCCGTCAAATTCCGTGGGCCGCCGCCGACGAAGTTCGTGCCTTCCTTGTACTGCGACGACGCTGGGGCATAAATGCTCGCGTAGTCTTCCCACGCGGAGACATAGAAGAGGCCGGTGCGCTGGCTGAACGACGGCGAGTACCAATTCGTCCCGCCCTGATTGCCCGGATAGGTTGGCTGTCCCTCCGGCTGCGGCGTCTGCTTCGGTCGGCCGCGCTCATCGAACTCGCTCATCCAGTTGACCTTCACGAACGGCTTCCCGAGCAGAAACCGTCCCGTCTCCCGATCGAGCACATAGAAATTGCCGTTGCGGTTGGCCCAGGTGACGACGTTGACGCGGCTGCCCGCCCAGTTGTCGACCAGCACGGGGACCTGCACCGAGTCGTAGTCGTAGACATCGTGTGGCGTGAACTGGTAATGCCATTTCAGCGTGCCGGTGTCGGCGTCGAGCGCCACGATTGATGCGGTGTAGAGATTGTCGCCGGGCCGCTGCGCGCCGTTGTAATCCGGACCGACGTTGCCGGTGCCCCAGTACGTCAAGTTGAGCCGTGGATCGTAGGAGCCGGTCATCCAGATCGAACCGCCACCATGTTTCCACGCCTCAGGATCGCAGAAGGACTTGGCCTCGGGAGGACAGCGTTCCCACGTCTCGGAACCGGGCTCACCCGGCGCGGGGATTGTGTAGAACCGCCACGCTTCGCGTCCGGTCATGGCGTCATAGGCAGCGATGAAGCCCCTGATGCCGTACTCGCCGCCGCCCACGCCAACGATGACCTTGTTCTTGACGACCAGCGGCGCGTGCGTAATCGAGTACCCGGTTTTGGTACTCGCCACCTCGGTCTTCCAGATGGCACGGCCGGTTTTCCGGTCGATCGCGATCAGCTGCGCGTCGAGGGTACCCATGAACAGGGTGTCGCCAAGGATCCCCAGCCCACGATTATTGGCGCCGCAACAGACGACGCGATCCTGGGCCGGTGTATAGCGATAGATCCAGAACGCTCGACCGGTCGCCGCATCGAGCGCGACGACGTCGTTCAAACGCTGAGTGATGTACATCATGCCGTCGACGACCAGCGGCGTGGTCTGCCAGTTGCCGGCGACCGGCGATTGGTACACCCATTGGAGCTTCAGATTCTTGACGTTGGCTGGTGTGATCTGATTCAGCGGACTGTAGCGCGTGCTCGAATAGTTGCCGGAGTAGGTCAACCAGTTCTGCGGCTCGCTCGGCGCGGCGGCGAGGCGCTCGGACGTCACCTGTCCATGCACGCGGAGAGATAGCACGCCTATCACCGATACAACGCACCATGCGAAGCTTCGTCGTCTTCCGATCATGGCTATCGTCCTTTCAGCGAAAGCAGGTACGCGAGCACATCGCCAATCTCATCGTCGGAGAGCTTGCCCTTGTAGGACGGCATGGGCGACGTCTTCGAGATCGTGAACTCGCGAAGGTCGGCTTTCACCAGCGAGTGCAGGCGTTCGTGATCGTCGATGATTTGAAGGCTATACGTGTCCTCGTTGAGGCGCCGGCCGTTGATGATCGCGCCGTCCTTCGTCACCACGCGCACCGGACGGTTGATCGGCATCATCTGACTGGTCGGGTCGACGAGCGATCGCTGGAGCGATCCCGCGCTGCGTACGGCGCCAATGTCGCTCAGGTTGGGGCCGACACGGGATCCGCCCAGGTCAATTCGGTGACATTCGGTGCAGGCGCCTTTGCCGAGGAAGATGCCGCGCCCGCGCGCCTCGTCGCCGGTCTTGACCGTCGCCGCGTCGAACGCGTTCATGTTGCGAAGATAGGCGACGATGCCCGCCATGTCGGCGGCGTCCAGAGCGAACGCGGGCATGCCGGCCGTCGATCCATTCCTGATGAAACGTTCCAGGTCTCGATCGATGACGGCGTTTCGAAACGTGCCGCTGCGCAGATTCACCCCGCCGATCGCGTCGCCCTGCGCGCCGTGGCAGGTGACACACTTCGCCGCGTACACGGTCGCTCCGTACGCAATATCGACGCCGGCGTATGGGTTGTCGTGCGGTGGGACCGGACCCTGCGCCGAGGCGACGGTCAAGCTGATCGTCCAGAACACCATTCCACGCATCACGGTCGTACAAGCTCTAGGCATCGATCGCCTTTCTGCACCTGTCCCGTCCCGCCGGTGCCGCATCGGCGTGAGGATCTCCGGCGGACCGACTCCGAGCCAGCAGACAAGGGCGCGAGGCCGAAGCTGATTCTAGCGGCAGGGCCTCTATAGCTAAAGAGAAACCGCCAGCCTGGTCGCTCGCGTAGCGCGCCGCCACGAGGCATGAAACAATCCGCATCAAGACTAGATCGCCCAATGACCGGCAGTTCTCTCGTTGTTCGTTGGAAGGTAGCTGCATGAATCCTCGCAGAGCGATGATCCTTTTTCGCCCATGGAGTCCTGATGGCGGCGTGCGCGTCGAGCAAATGGGACGGCTCGCGTTCGCAGGTCTTTGGACTGCACAAGCAGCATCCTTGGCGAGTGCCGAGACCTCCGCCAATCCGCGCGCGGTGCGTCGCAATCGTTGCGGCCGTCGAGCCAAGGCGTCGGTTTACCTCGGACGTCGAGTTCGATCGCAAGGAGCCTCGGGCTCGTATTCGAGGTTCGGGCCGCAGGGCGGCGTATCGCTCGCGGGGACGAGCAGCGTGCGAGGTCCGAATAGTCGATCGACACGACGCCGAATTGTAAGCTGAACGTCGACGTTTGTCGGTGCGTGACTGGCCGACGTTCCGAGTCTGCTGATCCCGAAATCCACTGTTGTCCGCGCCGTCTGACGACGAATCGCTCCAGGATTGCGGATCGCTGCGGCGTGACTCGTTACCGATGGCTGTTTTGCTGCGTAGGCGGCACAATGGCGTAGTGCAGCTCCGGTCAACAGAGTCGCCTATTCTCATCGGAAAGTCCGCCGCGCGCGTGTTTTGCGTGACTCGAGAAGATGGCGTGCAGTGGATTGAGAAATCCGGCCCGGCTGCAGAGCTCGTGCTCGAAGCCGGGGTCATGAGGTGGTGTGCAGGCCGTCTGCCGGTGCCTGAAGTGCTGGCAATTGAAGCCGGCCTTCTGTCGATGTCCGCACTCCCCGGTGTCAATTTGACTGAGGCGTCGATAGACTGCGCAGTGGCGCTCACCGCAGAGGCGCTGCACCTGATTCACTCCGTGCCGGCAGAAGGCTGTCCCTTCCAGGCGGACTGGGCCACTCGTCTTCATCAAGCCGAACATCGCGTCAAGAACGGTTTGGTGGAACAGTCCGACTTCGATGAGGTCAACCTCGGTCGATCTGCGGTCGACATTTTGGCCGAATTGCAAGCGCAGCCGCCGCTTCCGCCGCTCTCGTGCTTCACCCACGGGGATGCGTGCCTGCCGAATTTCTTGACCCGCGGCGGCCTGTTGACCGGCATCGTTGATCTCGGCCGTGCCGGCGTGGCCCATCCCGCTCAGGATTGGGCCCTCGCTCTGCGGAGCATGCGCGACAACTTCGGTTCGGACGGAGAACGGTTGCTCCGCAAACAGCTGCCACAACATTGTGCGGATGAGGCGCTACTCCGTCGGTTTCGCTTGCTGGACGAATTGTTCTGAGGTCAGTAATGAGCAGTCGGACAGGTAAGGCCCGCAGTCAGTAGCCCATCGAGGCCTCGCGCAGCTGAATGCCGGTCCCTGAAAGTCGCCAAGTATTTTCCGAAACCGGACCGGCCGTGTTCGAAGCCCCTGCGGCGTTTAGCGAGAGTAACGCGCAGGCTTAAACGGGGCGTTCCCGGCGTCAGCTAACGCTGTCTCGATCGTTGCGCGTCCGCTTCGAGCTCCGCGATGAACCGCGCCGACGTGATGATCTCGCCGTTGCTCTGGAGGATGAATCGGTCTTCGCATGCCACAACGAACACGCGAGCGCGATCGATCGTCCGTGAGTTCACTCCTGAGACGTATGCGGGCACGTAGCGCGAGTCCAGCACAAACGGCGTGTAGCAGCCGACGAGCGCAACGCGGGCACTCAAAGGGATCGTGAGTTCCGTGTCGATGTGCGCGTGTCCCGGCGCGAATCGCTTGCCGCGCGGGTCGGACCATTCGAGCACGACCGGATGATCGGACACGACGAACGATTCGCCCGGGCGTTCCGATACGAGCACCGTCCACTCCCGTTGAGGGAGGTACTTCAGCATGGCGTTCATCATCGCCATCGCGCCTTCGATGAACCCTTCCGTCGTGAGTCGGGGCTCGTACATGCCTTTCGTCCGCTGAATCCGCTCGAAGGGAAACTCGCTCAGGTCGCCGCCTGATCGCCGCATCTCGCTGTCGTAGAGATTTCGGTTCTTTTCGAGAAGGTCGACGATGATGCGCGCCGACTGCTCTCTGGGTCCGGCGACAAGCCGCTGTGCACTCGGGGTGCGAACGAATTGGAAGGCGATGATCGGACAATTACGAGCGTTACGAGGATTGGGTCGGCTTGCGATGTGACGGGGACAATTTAAGGGACAGGGTACTCGCGTGGTTGTCGCGTTCGACAAGGCCCGATTCGGTAAACAGCACGGCGTTTTCGTTGCGCATCCGGTTCGAGACGGATAGGCCGCGTTCAATAAGCGCTTCGGCTGTTCTCGCCAACCAAAACCTGACTTACTGAACGTGGCTCCCGGCTCCGATCAGAGTGCCGCGCGTGCCCTCAATCGCGTCTCAGCGCCTCAATGGGCTGCACCTTCGCCGCACGGCGCGCAGGAATCCAGCTTGCCGCCAACGCCACCGTCAGCAAAAGCAAAGCCGCGCCCCACAGTGTCGCCGGATCGTATGGAGCGATGCCGAAGAGCATCGACTTGGCGAGCCGGCTGAAGAGGAATGACGCGCCCACTCCGCTCGCGACCCCCACCGCCGACAACCACGAAGCTTCGCGCAACACCATCGCAAGCACCTGCCGCGGGATGGCGCCCAGCGCCAGACGAATGCCGATCTCATTGGTGCGCCGCGCGACCGAATACGCCATGACGCCGTAAATCCCGACCGATGCAAGCACCAAGGCAAGCATGCCGAAAACGGACGTAAGGGTCACGAAGAGCCGCTCATCCTGCAGGTCGGAATCGATCTGCTCCCGCTGCGTACGAACATTCACCAGGGGAAGTTCGGGATCTGTCGTGTGCATCACGCGGCGCAAAGCGGGAACGATCGCCTCCGGCCTGACCCCGGTGCGAATCTGGTACGTCAGTCGGCGTATCTGAGTTTGCTGCACATACGGAATGAAGAACTGCGGAGGCGGCTGTCCGCTCAGATCCGCGTAGAGCGTGTCGCCGCACACACCAATGATCTCGATGGAACGGCTGGTTAATACGTCGCCGTAGCCGCCGTACACGCTGACGGAGAATCTCCTGCCGATCGGATTCTGATTGGGAAATCGGGCTTTGGCGAGACTTTGGTTGATGATTCCGACCTTCGGCGAGGTGGCGGTATCCTCGACCCCGAATGCACGCCCCGCAACGATCGGGATGCCCAGCGTCTCGAAAAAGTGCATGCCAACGGCGTTGTAGGCTTCGGTCTGGTGCCTGTTCGGATCGTTCGCTTCGCCTTCCGGCAAAAAGTTCGTATCCAACAACTCGCCGGAAAGATACGGGACCTCCGCGGGAGAAACGGACGCCACTCCGGGAATGGCCGCGATCGCCTGCTCCATGCGCTGATGAAACGCGACATTCGCGCCCGCGGGGTAGCGATTCTGCGGAAGAACGATTTGGGCGAGAAGCAGATGGTCGGTGCGGAATCCGGGATCGACGGCGTTGAGTCCCGCAAGGGAGCGAATAAAGAGGCCGGCGCCGATGACCAGCAGCGTAGAGAGCGCGATCTGAAATCCGACCACTGCTTTGCCGACGACGCCTTTTCGCTGCCCCGTTGCTGTTCGCCCGCCCTCTTTCAATCCATCGGTGACCTCAGCACGAGTTGCGGCAAGTGCCGGCGCGAGTCCGAACAAGACGCCCGTGAAGATCGTGACGGCAGCCGTAAAGGCAAAAACCTGCCAATCGAAGTGCACCGGAAACGTCGCCAGTTCCCATGCGTTCTCAGTCAACCGCGGTATCGCCGTCCGGCCAACATAGCCAATCGCCAATCCGCTGGCGCCGCCAATCGCGGCGAGCAGGAGACTCTCCACCAGCATCTGCCGGAAGATGCGTGCGCGGCTGGCGCCCAACGCGAGGCGCACGCTCATCTCGCGCTGCCGCCGTGCTCCGCGCGCGAGCATGAGATTCGCGATGTTGGCACAGGCCAGCAGCAGCACCAGCCCGAGGAAGATCATGAGCACCGACATCGGCGTGGCGAAGATGTGTCTCTGCCCGAAAAGGCCGCGGCTGCCATCGCGCAGCACCAGCCTGGGAATGTCTTCGCCTGCGCGGACCGGCACAGCGACGCGCACGATCGTGGAGAACTGTGTATCGAGTACTGCCTGCGCGGTGCTGTCGTTCACGCCCGCTCTGGCGCGACCCAGGATGCTCACCGCCCGTGTCGTCGGATCCGCAAGCCAGTTACGGCCGTCGGAAGACGGCGTCACGATTGTCGCCTTTGCCAACGCGACAGTCACTGCCGGAGTCTGCGATGGCAGGGTGCTCGCTGCGCCCGTAAAGGTTTTGGGATTCACTCCCACGATCATCACGGGGACATCGTTGAGCCTCATCCACCGGCCAAGCACGGTGGGCGAGCGTCCGAACTCGCGCTCCCAAAACTCATCGCTGATCACGGCCACCGCCTGGCTGGCTGCGGTGTCGTCCGTCGGAGCAATCGGGCGACCCAATTGCGGCTCGACGCCGAGGACGGAGTAGTAGTTGCCCGAGACCTCATGGGCGAGCACGCGCTGCGCATCGTCTCCTACCGCCGCATTCACGGCGGTGGCGTGGAATGCCAGGAGATCTCCGAGAACCTGAGTGTGCGCGCGGAGCTGTTCGTAAACCGGGTAGGAAAAGCCGGGCGACGGAGCGTGGTCTCTGCTACCCGTCCAGGTGAGAAGGCGCAGATTGGCGGCGTGGGGCACGGCAAGCCGCTCGTACAAGAGCTGTTTGGCGACCGAGAAAATCGTCGTATTGGCGCCAATCGCAAGCGCGAGCGACATGGAGGCGACAACCGTGAAGCCGCGGCTGTTGAGCAGTACGCGCGCGGCGTAGCGCACATCGTGCAGAAGGCCTTCGATGGAGGGCAGCCGTTCTTCAGCATCGTAGCTTTCTCGGATCGTCTCTACATGCCCGAATTTCAGCACCGCTTGCCGGCGAGCTTCCGCGGGCGGCATGCCAACCGGGATGTTCTCTTCTGTTTGCTGAATCAGATGCTCCCGCATCTCGTCCTGAAGGCGCCCGTCGCCACGCCATGCTGTTGCGAAATTGATAAGGTGCGCGACCCACCGCCTGAGAGCCCTCATGAATGATTCTCCGCTTTTGCGTCAAAGAACCGGGGCGATGATGATGATTCAGTCGCGCCGCGCTCGTTCCGGAGTCGACGACCTCCGCCAGACCGAAGTCCATGATCTTAACGGCTGCGGCGGCGCCGGACGCGTCGACAATCATAACGTTCTCCGGCTGCAGGTCGCAGTGGACGATGCCCATTCACTCGAGCGGCGATTCGCGCGCCGTTGACGAGCGGCGTAGAATGAGCCGGCCGATCCAGGCTGTTGAGGTCACAACATGACACGCATTCTTACGATCGTCGTCCTGGCGGTAGCGGCCGTTTCGATCAGCGTGTGGGCGCAGGGACGCCGCGGCGCGGCGCCGCCAGCGCCGCCGGCGCCTCTGGAGACCGGTGCGTCGCAGGCCGATGTGGACAAGGCCTTGATCGCAGCACCGGCAGCGCTACGCAATCAGGCGACCGTCATCAAGTGGAAATCCGACTTCACGTACGACACGTTGAGGAAAGGCACCAACGGTCTGGTCTGCTACGACCGGTCGGGCTTTCCACTTCAGCCGGCGTTCGCCGTCCAGTGCACGAGTCTCGGCAATCTGGCCCGCGAGGCGCAGAACCTGAAAGCCGAGGCGTCGGGGGATCGGGCCAAGTCGGAGGCGATGCTCAAGGCCATGGAGCAGGACGGCACGCGCGCGAAGCCCGAGTTCGGCTCGATCTGGTATCACGTATCGGGGCCCGATCGGGATCATCCGTCCCCGCACGAAGTGACGATCGCGGTGCCGGGCGCGACGCAGGCCTCGCTCGGCCTGCCCGATCAGCGGCGAGAGAACGGTGCGTGGATCATGAACGCGGGCACATCCACCGCCCACATCATGATCCCGGGACGGTGATCGGACTTCTCAATCGCGGCCGCCGGCACGGGCGCGTACAAATGACCAGGCGCGACCGCGTTGCCAGATCGAGCCTCCGGCGTTTATGAGGCCGATCACGTGGTGGCCTGGACACAACACTGGGCTGCGTCATCGGGACGATGCCTGACTGCCACAGGCGCGTACCGTTGTATTGCGCTATAGTCCGTGTGCCGTCAGTGGCCGAACGGCGCCATTGCGGGGTTCCAGCGTGGGCTGAAAGACCTGATGTTGCGAGAACGCTGTTGATGCGGCTTTCGTCCGGCCCTTTACTCCGCTGCCGCGCGCAATCCCTCATGCGCCCCGTACTCCGACCGTTCGAGTCGCACGCACCGCTACACCAATGATCGAGGGGGACGCCGATTGTGGACCCTATCAGACGCAAGATACTGAAAACGGGCGCCGGGGCGGCCGCGATGGCTGCAGCGCCGCAGGTCTTCGCTCAGCAGAGCGGACAAGAGGGAGCCGCGCGCTTCTACGAGAAGGGCCCCGTTCGCATCCGCTATGAAGAGGCCGGTTCGGGGTTCCCGCTGTTGCTGATCGCCGGCGCGGGACTGAACTCGGTGATTGCCGGCTTACCGCGCAGCCCCTTCAACCCGATCGACGAGTTCAAGGGCGAGTACCGCTGCGTCTATGCAGACCTGCGCAACGCCAATCCCGGCCAGTCTTCCGGCCCCCTCGAGATCGACCGGCCGTGGGATTCTTTTGCCGACGACCATCTCGGGCTGATGGATCACCTGGGCATCAACAAGTTCATGGTGCTGGGCTTCTGCATTGGCGGCCCCTTCATCTGGAACCTCTCGAGGCGGGCGCCGGATCGTGTCATCGCGGCCGTGCCTGCGCAGCCCGTCGGGTTCCGGCCGGAGATGCCCAACGTCATGTACGACGCCAGCATGACCGGCTGGGGTGCCGAATTGGTGAAGCGCCGGCCTGAGCTCACGACAGAGGTAGTCGAGAAATTCGTGACCAAGATGTTCCGCACCAACGCCGACTTCGTCTTCACCGTGACGCGCGATTTCGTGAGGAATTGCCAGACGCCCGTTCTGATCCTGCCAGACGACGTCCCGTCGCATCCGTACGCGGTCGCCATGGAGTGCGCAATGCTCGCGCCGAAGGCCGAGGTGAGCATGTTCCCATGGAAGGAGCCCAAGGAGCGTATTCCCTTGGCGGTGCGCCAG
>MNEX01000112.1 GCA_001917905.1 Acidobacteria bacterium 13_1_40CM_65_14 | reverse complement strand
TACTGGACACGGACGAGGACGTAGATGACGAACGCGATGAGCAGGATCAGAAGACCAAGCTGCTGAGACCGTGTCATCTTTTTTTGCACTGGCGCCGGGGCCCCACCCCCGGCGCGAGCTATCGCTGATGCCTCGCGGCAGACCGCTCGGCATAGCCGCGGGCGCTCACCGAGGAGTTTCGTTGTAGAAGAACGTGACGGTGAAAAAGGCTCGCTCGGACGGGTACTCGGGCGGCAGCGGCTGCGTCGGATTCGACGCGGCCAGCGCGCCGAACGCGGCGTTGTTGAACGCGTCGATCGGACAGGGCCCGACGACGGTGACGTCCGTGAGCGATCCGTCCTTGTGCACGTTGAACGTGATGACGACGTGCCCCTTCATCGACATCGCGGCGTACGGGATGAACCAGTTGCGCTTCACCTGCGCGACGAAGCGGCGAATCCACGGTCCGAACTCGACACCCTTGGTGTCGAATTGAATCTCCGGACCGAACTGTCCGCCGCCGCCGCCCTGATTCTCGAACGCTTCGGCCTGTACGTAGCGCTGCAGGTTGCGCAGCGCGTCGCCGAGCGATCCGCCCGTCGTCGCGGATCGTCCGTCGGCGCCCTTCGGCGTGTTCTGAGGCTGATTCGCGGGCATTTGCAGCGCCGACGGCGATTCGGGCACTTTGGGCGTTGACGCGTCGGCCTGCGGCGGCTGGTTCTTGGCCATCTGGCCGGCCGCCGGATCGGGCGCCGGTCCTTGACCGCGTGCCGCCTGACGCCGCTGCAGGTCTTCGATGGTCCGCTCCGGCGAATTGCCGCGCGCGAACGGCAGCGGATTCGCCGGGCGCTCGGCGCGCTGCGGCGCCTGCGCCTGACGATCGATGTCCGACGCCTCGGCGCGGTCGGGCGCCTTCGGCGCGGGGCGATCGTTGCGCGGCTGCACGAACACGAACCGCGTCCGTTCCTGTGGCTGCTGCAGCACGAGCGGCTTCACGCGCGGCGGCGGCGCGAACAGCGTCGGGAACCACTTCGGTGTCAGGAGGATGAGGATCACCATCACGAGGTGAAAGATGATCGAGAGCAGCACGACTTCGAGTCGGGTGAGCGCTCGGCCGACTGGCGAGAAGTCGGGTCGATAATCCTCGAAATCGAAATACATCAGTGACTTATCGAGTATACCAAGCCGCGGCTCGTGACTCGTGGCCCGTTGCTCGTAAAAACATCGTGGTCGTCCGAGCCACGAGCGACGAGCTACGAGCCACGTCGGGCCGTGTAGAGACAGACGCTGCCAAGGGTCAGCGGGACGGCGGCAATCGTCACGAAGCCCGATTGTCGCAGGATTTTCACGAGCTCGTCCGGCGTCGCAAAGGCGTCGATCGACGCGGGCAGGTACGCGTACGCGCCGTCGTGCCGCGACACGGCGCGGCCGATGCGCGGCAAGATGTGCTTCAGGTACCAGCCGTACACCGATCGCCATCCAGGCATCGTCGGCACGGCGAATTCCAGAATCGCCAGCCGGCCGCCGGGTTTGACGACACGGTGGATCTCCGCGCACGCGGCCGCAACGTTCTCGACGTTGCGGATCCCGAACGCGATCGTCACGGCGTCGACCGACGCGGCAGCCATCGGAATCCGCGTGGCGTCGCCTTGCACGAGGGCGATGCGATCGCGCAGGCGATCGCGACGGAGTTTTTCGTCGGCCACGCGCAGCATCGCGCCCGCGAAGTCGACGCCGACCACGCGCGCCGCGCCCGGCCGCGCGGCAGACGCGGCAATCGCGAGGTCGGCGGTGCCCGTGCAGAGATCGAGCACGCGCTCGCGTCCAGTCAGCGCCAGCGACCGAATCGCGCGCGTCCGCCACGTCCGGTCGATCCCGCCGCTGAGCAGATGATTGAGCAGGTCGTAGCGGGGCGCAATCGCGTCGAACATGCCCGCGATGCGCTCGGGCGCTTTCGAAATCGAGTCGTCGAACACCGGGGCCACCGCGGTCAAGCGTACTCCGAAGGCGTCTCCCCTTGACAAAAGAGCGCCCCTCGATTGCCTAGTGGAGTGTCTTGCGAGATTCAGAACCGAGCTACAGACGCTCGGCTAAAGAAAGGGCCGCCCTACGTAATTTCGCAACGTGCCGCGGCGACGCTCAGCGCTGCCACGGTCCGTACAGCGATGCGACCAGCACGAGCAAATAGAGGATGCCGACGTACCCGTTGAGATCGAACGCGCGCTTCAGCTGCGAGAGATCGTCGGCGCGGACGAGCGACTGCTCGTAGACCAGCAGGGCGGCGACGATCGCGACGCCCACGAGATAGACGGCCCCGAGCGGCGCCGCGAAGGCGAGCCCGACGAAGCAGGTGACCGCGATGACGTGCATGAGCCGCGAGATGGCGAGCGAGGCGGGCACGCCGAAGCGGACCGGAATCGATCGCAGGCCGTGCGCGCGATCGAAGTCGAGATCCTGGCAGGCGTACAGCACGTCGAAGCCGCCGACCCACGTCCCAATCGCAAGCGCGAGCAGCCACGGTTCCCATCCGCCGCGCCCGCCCACCGCGAGCCAGCCGCCGACCGGCGCCACCGCCATCGCAAGGCCGAGGAAGAGTTGCGTCCACGTCGTGTAGCGCTTGGCGAGCGAGTACCAGAACACAATCGCAAGCGCGACCGGCGACAGCGCAAAGCACAACGGGTTCAACCGGTATGCCGCGTAGACGAACACCGCAGACGCCATGACCACAAACGCGGTCGCCTCGCGCCGGCTCATGGCGCCGCGCGGCAGCTCCCGCGCGGCGGTCCGCGGGTTCAGCGCGTCGAGCCGCGCGTCGGCGAGCCGGTTGAAGCCCATCGCCGCACTTCGCGCGGACACCATCGCGACGAGAATCCAGCCGACCTTCGTCCACGTCACTGCCACGTGCCGCGACGCCAGCAGCGCACCGGCCAGCGCGAACGGCAGCGCGAACACCGAATGGCTGAAGCGGACGAAGGACGCGTAGACGGCGAGGCGCTTTAACATTGCGGATTGAGGATTGCGGATTGCGGATTTATTGTTGATTGTTGATTGTTGATTGTTGATTGCATGCGGGTTGATCCGCGAGGTGCTCGTGAGGTACGCCGCGGCGGGAACTCCGCGAGTAAATCCGAAATAAATCTGCATTCCGAATGAATCCGCAATGCGATTACATCTCCAATCCAAAATAAATCCGCAATCCGCAATCCGCAATCCGCAATGTCACGGTTCCACCCACCGAAGCTGCTGTGGCTGAATGCCGGCGGCGACCAGATATTCTTCGACATCGATCGTGAGCGAGGGAATCCCGACGGCCAGCAGCCGCGCCCGCTTGCCCGGCTCGATGGTGCCGTAGTCGCCATCGAAGCCAAGCGCGCGTGCGCCCTCACGGGTCGCGCTGTCGATCAGCGTGGCGGCCGGGACCTCCGGCGCCAGCGCGCGCATCGTGGCGAGCTCGGCGAAGACGTTCAGATCCGGCGAGCTCGCGAGGCTGTCGGTGCCGACGGCGACGCGGACGCCGGACTTGTAGAAGTCGGCGATGGGCGGCGCGCCCGCGCCGGTGTGACCGTTGCTCCGCGGACAGGTGACGAGCGTCGTGCCACGCGCGGCCAGCCGCCCGAGATCGCCCGCGGTCATCTGCACGCCGTGGACGGCGAGTATGCGCGCGTCGAGAAATCCGCTGTCGTCGAGAAACTTCACCGGCGATCCGCCGGGCGGGACCCACGACGGATCCCAGACGCCCAAGTCCTCGAGCAGCCGGCGCCACGGTCCGCCGCCGCTGCGAATGAACTCGACTTCCTCAATCGATTCGGCCAGATGGACGCTGCTCGGCGCGAACGGGTCGCGATTGATCGCCTGCCGAATCGCGCGGAACACGAGCGGCGCCACCGAGTAGGGTGCGTGCGCGGCGAGGGTCGCGCGCACGCGGTCGGTCGGCACGAGCCGATTGAGCTCCTCCCACGCGGTGTCGACGAAGGTCTGCGGGTCGTCGACGTGGAACCGAATCAGCTCGTAGAACACGACGGCGGCCAGCGAGCTGCGCGTGAGGGGCGCGAACGAGACGAGGGTGTTGCTGATGTCGCCGACGATCGCCGTGCCGCACGCGGACGCTTCGGCCAGCGCGCGATCGATCGAGTCGAGAATCTCGGGCGACTGCGGATCCGGACGCCGGCGGCGCGCCGCCATGACGTCGCGAATCCACGTCACGAACTCCGAGGCCGGCGGCACCTCGTCGCGCAGGTACGACAGCTCGAGATGCGTGTGCGCGTTGACGAGGCCCGGCATGACCGCGACCTCGCCGAGATCGATCTGTTGCCCGCCGTTGGCCGGCGCGCGCCTGGTCACGGCGGCGACGCGGCCGCCATCGACGGTAATCCAGCCGTCGCGCATCGGCGGATCGCTCACGGACACTATCCAGCGCGCGTGGTAATGGATCAATTCGGGATGATGCGAAGTTGTTTGGCTGCGCGGCTCCGAGCCGGATAGTTCATCAGCTCGTCGGGTACGCTGGTGTCGCCGTCGGCGCGCGCGGTCGCGAGCTCGAGCATGCGCGGCACGTCGCGCTCGCGGAAGATCGGATCGCCCAGAATCTCGTAGTGCATGTTGCGGCGCTTCGGGGCGAAGCCGGCGTCCTCGATGTTGCGCACGATCTCGACTTCGTCCATGCAGTATGCGGCACCGGCGGCGCGGACGACGTTTTCTTCGATCATGACGCTGCCCATGTCGTTCGCGCCGTACGCGAGGCTCAACTGTCCGACCTTGCCGCCTTGCGTCACCCACGACGCCTGCAGGTTGTCGAAGTTGTCGAGCACGATGCGCGCGAGAGCGAGCGTCCGCAGGTAGTCGACCCCGGTCGCTTCGCTGCCGCCGAGCTCGGTGTTGGCAGGCTGGTAGCTCCAGGTGATGAACGCCGTGAAGCCGCCGCGCTCGTCCTGGAGATCGCGAAGGCGCAGCAGATGTTCCAGGCGCTCCGCATCGGTCTCCACCGTTCCGTACATCATCGTCGCGGTGGTGCGAAGCCCGGCGCGATGCGCGTGGCGCATGACGTCGAGCCACTCGTCGGCGGTCGCCTTGCCGTAGCAATGCAGCAGCTTGCGCACGCGATCGACGAGGATTTCCGCGCCGCCGCCAGGAATGCTGTCGAGGCCGGCGGCGATCAAACGATCGATGACTGCGGGCACGGGCAGCTGCGACAGCCGTGACAGGTGGATCACCTCCGGCGGCGACAGCGCGTGGAGCTTGAACGCCGGATAGCGCGCCTTGATCGCGCGAAAGAGATCCTCGTACCACGTCAGCGGGAGATCGGGATTATGACCGCCCTGCAGCAGCAGTTGAACGCCGCCGACCGCGATCGTCTCGTCGATCTTGCGGAACAGCTCGTCGAAGCCGAGCACGTAGCCCTCGGGCGAGCCGACCGGCCGATAGAACGCGCAGAAGTTGCACTTCGCGACGCAGACGTTCGTGTAGTTGACGTTGCGGTCGATGATGTAGGTGACGATGCCGCCGGGATGCTTGCGCGCGCGGACAGCGTCAGCCAACCGGCCGAGCAGCGCCGTCGGCGCCTGCCGATACAGCTCGAGCGCCTCGTCTCCGCTGAGACGCTCGCCCGCCCGGACTCTCTCAGACAGCCCTGTGATGTTCGGCATGGTAGAAATTCATCGCGCCTTCGTACGAGACCAGCCCGAGCTCATTCGCGTACACGTAGAAAGTCCGGAGCCCCTCGAGCTCCTCCCCGCCGAGAAAGTACCGAATATTATGTCGCAGGTACCTGCTGGCCGCAGCCTGACGCTCGGGACTGTCCGGAAGGTGCGCACGGGCGACAGCGTCGACGTGCGCGACGCCCTCGTCTCGAGCGCACTGGAGCGCTTCGGCGTCGGCCGGCGTGATGGCGTCAGGCCAACCGGCCCAGAACGCGTACACGAAGGGCAATCCGGTCATCGTCGTCCACGCTTCACCAAGGTCGATCTTCTCGACTGTCGACTCCAGAAACAGCGCGTTGTCCCCGATGATCAGCGCTGCGTCACAGTGCACGAGCATGTCGTCGAGATCCGGGCCGCGCGGCTCGAGGCGCGGCTGAATCTTGAAGAGACGAGCGCAGAGCACGCTGACCAGCGCGACCGATGTGCGAGAGCTCGTGTCCAGCGCGATTGACCGGACGTCGCCAATCCACCTGGTCGTGTAGATCGCAACCGACCGAACGGGTCCACGGGAAACGACGGCCGGCCCTGGAACGATCCCGTATGGCCCCGGCCCGCGGAGATACTCAATCGAGGGGATGAGGCCGACGTCAATCTCGTGCGCATGCAGCAGGCGCGCGCACTCGGACGGGACGTCGTAGCGAACATCGAATCGCGGGGACCGATCGAGGCCGTAAACCAGCGGGCGCGCGTTCAGGTAGCCGACGGCACCCAGCCGCACACGATTCGAGCGAGCGGGGGCGGGGCCCCGCGAGCTGTCAGAAGAAGTACCGGTCATCGGACCACGACGTCGAACCGGCCGTTGCGCTCGACAGGCTCCTGGTTCGCCGCGCGAATGTTACGGCGAATCTCTTCGAGCGGCGCGCGACGGCGCCCTTCCGTCATGTCGTCTTCCGCCGACACGCCGTCCACATCGTCGGCGCCGACCGTCAGCGCGACCTGCGCGAGCTTGGGGCCATACAGCGACCAATCCACCTGAATCGACGCGACGTTGTCGACGATGACGCGCGCGAGCGCCACGCGCGTCACGTCCTCGTAGCCCGTGGTCGGCACGGCGGGATTGACCGTGCGCGGCAGCGGCGCGAACGCGCGGATGACGGCGACGGCGCGCTGCAAATCGGCGACGGCTTTCAAGAGCGGCAACGGATCGGGGGAGGGCAACTGATGAATCGTCAACCGCGCGAGCGCCAGCCCCGCGATGTTGACTTCCTCGATCGAGCGCCGCGCGTCGTGCAGCCGATCGAACGGCGCCTCGGCGACGAGCTCCAATCCAGCCGCGCGTAACTCTTCGAGCAGCGCGCGCAGCGTGACGCCTTCGCGCGCCGACAGCTCTTCGAGATCCGCCAGCGAGAATCCAGACAGCGCCACGCCGCGCGATCCGGCGATCGCGGCCGCGACCTGCGCGACCCGCTCGACCGCGGCGGCGCGGCTCGCCGGCGTGCCGACGATGCGCACTTCGCCGGCGAGCGGCGAAGGAGTCTGCGCAGTATCACCCGCGAGCGCCACATTGGCGACGCGCACGAACGTCGTGCGGGCACCGTGCCGGCGGCGGCGAGCGTCGTCGGCCAGCATGCCGAGGCTGATGATGTCGTGCGAAGCCGCGAGCGAGGTGAGTTCAGTGTCCGAGACGGTCATCCCAGCAGTTGATCATACAGAAGCAACCGCAGAGTGCGCAAAGCTCGCAGAGAAAACCAGGCTCTGCGTTCTCGGCGTGCTCCGCGGTTGCCTTTTTACGAGACCACCGGCCCGAAGAACAATCCGAGCACGACCGAGAGCGCGATCGACAGCAGCCATCCGATCGCGCAGACGACGACGGCGCGGCCGGTGCTCGTGTAATCGAGCGCCTGCCGCACGGCGACGATCATCGCAAGCAGCATCCACACCGCGGCGATCGCGAACGCGGGATACGTGACGCTCGGGATGACGCCGAAGACGCGCAGCAGTCCGGGCGTGTTGGCGAAGCCGATCGTGCGCAGCAGCTCGCCGACGTCCACCCGCGTCTGCGGCTCGGGCATCAGCCGGCCGCCGATCTGCAGCGTGATCAGCGCCCACGCCGCCCAGCCGATCAACGCCGCGATGCTCATGAAGAAAATCGTGCCGAGCGAGGCGCCGCCGAAGCCGCGCGCGCCGACGCCGGCGGCGAGGCTCGACAGGATCACGACCAGGATGGCCTGTCCCGTGGCGCCGCGGTCGGCCTCGACTTCTTCATAAATCGCCACGTCGAGCGCTGCCGCGCCGATGAGGCGCTGGATGAAGCTGTTGGTCGGCGTCGTCGTCATATCGTTCATGGCATTCATGATGTTGATACCAGGGGCACGAACGCGAGAAACCGTCGCGGGTTGTCCACGAGGACATGGCGTACCGCATGACCCACGCCGCCACTGCCTTTTTTCTTCCGCGAGTTCTCGTCCCGCCGTCAGTTCTGCTCGGCGCGGCGCTCCATGACGTCGTACATCCGGACGACGCCGATGGGCGCGACGCCGGGTGCGGTAATGGTCGGGTAGTGGTTCTTGTGCGCGGTCATGTCGATGCGCTTGGCCGCTTCGGCGGCCGGCACTTTCTGATCGTGAAGCTTGCTGGCTTGCTGCCAGATGTCGCGCAGGTAGGCCTGCCAGTGATCGAGCTTCTCCTTCCCTTTCCACGGCTCACCATGTCCAGGGATGACGTCGGTGAAATCGAGCGCGCGTAGCTTCTCCACGGTGTCGGGCCACTCGTTGACGTAGCCGTCCGACAGGTTCGAGATGCCGGCAACCAGCATGTCGCCGGTACAGACGACGCGCTCCTTCGGTAAAAAGACGACGACGTCGCCGGCCGTGTGTGCGCGACCGAGATGGATCAATCGGATCTCGCGGTCGCCGCGGAAGAGCGTCATGTGATCGTTCAGCGTGACGCTCGGCGGCGTCGGCTTCACTTCCTTCACCTGGTCGGCGTACGCCTGCTGCACGCGAACCTGCTGGTCGAGCCGCGCCTTGGCGGCGGCGTCCTGCTCCGCCGCGGCTCGCTGCTTGAGCTGTTCGATCTGGTTCGGCAGCGCCGCGAGCGACTCGGCGAAGATGGTGCCCTTCGCCAAGACGTCGCCGAGCAGCTTCCGCCGTGTGAACTCGTGGCCGATGATGTCAACCGGCGCGGTGAAGACCTGGTTGCCGTTGGCGTGGTCGAAGTGGAAGTGCGTGTTGACGAGGAACCGCACAGGTTTGTCGGTGATGCTCTTCAGCTCTCGGATCAGCACGCGGGCGGATTCCGGCGAGATATGCGAGTCGACAATCAGGACGTCGTCCTGATTGACGACGACGCAGGAATTCGAGCCGACGTTCAGCGTCCCGGTCGCGATCGCGCTGTAGACGCCGGGCGCGATCGGCTGGAAGCGATGCGCGGCCTGCGACGGCTGGGTCTGCGCGTGACCATGAGAAAAGACGAGCGCGGACACGGCGATCCCCACCAGCAACAACATCAATCGAGTCCGCATGGCGCACAGTATGGATCAAGGCGCGAAGGGGCGTGGCACTTTCTGTGCACCAGGCCGGCCGGAGGCATCGATGGCGTCTGTGACGTCGCTTCGTGACCATCTCGTCGAAGAACTGAAAGATTAGCGCGTGCGGATCCTGGACCAGATTTCTGTCGCACGCCGGCCCGCGGCTTCTGTCGTGGCGACGCGGGCGGGCCACGCGCGCGTGTAACCCTCCGACGCCCACTTCCTCGTCGCGTCGATGCCCATCTTGCCGCCGTAGGCGGGTAGCTCCGCGGCATCGTCCAGATCGTCGACCGGACCTTTCGTCATCTGAATGTCGCGGAGCGGGTCCATGTGCGTGCCGACGATCCACGCCACCTGACTGAGATCCTGGACGTCGACGTCTTTGTCGACGACGACGATGGTCTTCGAGAACATCAACTGTCCGAGGCCCCAGAACGCATTCATGATTTTGCGCGCGTGGCCCGGATACCGCTTGTCGATCGAGACGAGCACCAGGTTGTGGAAGATGCCTTCGGCCGGAAAGTGCATGTCGACGATCTCCGGCAGCGTCTTCCTGATCAGGGGCAGGAAGATGCGCTCGCTCGCGAGCCCGAGGTAGTAGTCCTCCATCGGCGGCACGCCGACGACGGTCGTCAGGTACGTCGGGCGCTTGCGCCGCGTCACGCACGTGAGATGGAACACTGGAAAGTCGTCCGGCTGCGAGTAGAGACCGGTGTGATCGCCGAACGGGCCTTCGCGCCGTCGCTCGCCCGGTTCGACGTAGCCCTCGAGCACGATGTGTGAGCTCGCCGGCACTTCGAGATCGGAGGTGACGCACTTCACCATCTCGATGCGGCGGCGCGCGAGAAAGCCGGCAAGGAGCAGCTCGTCGAGCCCTTCGGGCATCGGCGCGGTCGCGCAGTACGGCAGGACCGGTTCGGCGCCGAGGGCGACGGCGACGTCGAGCCGCTTCTTCATCCGCTCGGCGACGCGATAATGCTGCGCGGCGCCCTTGTGGCGCTGCCAGTGCATGCCGGTCGTGCGGCCGTCGAACACCTGCATGCGGTACGCACCGATGTTGCGCATGCCGGTCTCGGGATCTTTCGTGAAGACGATCGGAAAGGTGATGTAGCGGCCGCCGTCCTCGGGCCAGCACGTCAGGATCGGCAGCGCGTCGAGTGTGCCGTCGCGCTGCACGATCTCGTGGCACGGCGCGTCCTTCACGGTCTTCGGCATCAGGTCGCGCAAACGGCCGACCATCGGCAGCATCTTCAGCGCGTCCATGATCCCTTCGGGCATCTGCGGCGTCATCAGCTCGTCGATCTCCCTGGCCAGATCGTCGAGCGCCTTGACGCCGAGCGCGAGACACATCCGCTCGGTCGAGCCGTAGACGTTGGTGGCGACCGGCATGTCGTAGCCGGTTGGTTTGTCGAACAGAAGCGCGGGCCCGCCGCCAGGCGACTTGCACGCGCGATCGGTGACGGCTGCGATCTCGAGGTCGGGGCTCACGGGTTCGGCGATGCGCGCGAGCAGCCGCTTGCGCTCGAGGTCAGAAAGAAAGTCGGTTAGGTCGGAGTACATCACGAAAGATTAACCGCGGAGCTCGCAGAGCACGCAGAGCAAGAAATCTCTGCGATCGCTGCGATCTCTGCGGTTACAAGACCTCATCTTGTTTCGTGGTTTCGTGCTTTCGTGGTTTCGTGCTTTCGTGGTTTGCGGCGCTCATTCTATCGGTTATCTGCTGCGCCAACGCGAGCGCGCGGCGGCCGTCTGCGCCCGTGACCGCCGGCGCGCGCTTCGAGACAACGGCGTCCGCGAAGTCCGCCAGTTCACGGGCGAGCGGTTCCTCGTTGACGACCGCGACTTCCCCACCGGCAATCGACGGCATCGGCCTGCCCCGAGCGGAGTCGAGGGGGCCGTCGCCCTTCGTGAGCCGCCACAGCTCGACCTTCTGCGTCGCGTAGTCGATCGTCAGGTACGACGCCGGTTGAAAGAACCGGATCTTGCGGACACGGTCTCGGCTGATGCGGCTGGCCGTCAGGTTCGCGATGCAGCCGTTCGCGAACCGCAGCCGCGCGTTCGCGATGTCGACTTTGCTGGTCAGCACCGGCACGCCGACCGCCTCGATCGACTCGACGTCGGACCGCACGAGCGACAACAGCACGTCGAGATCGTGAATCATCAGATCGAACACGACGTCGATGTCGAGGCTGCGCTCGGGAAACGTGCCGAGCCGGTGTCCTTCGATGAAGCGCGGGTCGGTGAGCATCGGCCGCGCGGCGGCGACGGCGGGATTGAAACGCTCGGTATGACCGACCGCCAACACGACGCCGGCCTTCGCGGCCGCGGCGACGAGCGCGTCCGCTTCGGCAACCGTCCGCGCGAGCGGCTTCTCGACGAGCACCGGCACACGGGCCTCGAGAAACATCAGCGCGATGTCGCGGTGGATTTCGGTCGGCACCGCGACGGTCACGGCGTCCACCTGACCGACGATGTCGCGGGCGTCGTAGGCGGCTCGCGTCCGATGCGCAGCGGCAATCTCGTCCGCGCGCGCGCGATTGGTGTCGACGACGGCAGTCAGCGTCACGCCGGGCAACGTCGACAAGATTCGTGCGTGATGCTTGCCGAGGTGACCGACGCCGATCACGGCAACTCGTAATTGCGGATTGCGGATTGCGGATTGCGGATCAATTGGCCGATTCAAATCCACAATCAATCCTCAATCCGCAATCCTCAATCCGCAATGACACGTCTCCCGAGGATGCAGATGCCCGCCTCATCCGCCGCTTTGATGATCGCGTCACCGTCGATCATGAGCGTCTTCCCGGCATCGATCGACAGCGTGTCGGCGCCCGCCGCCTGCATCGCGGCGATCGTCGAGACGCCGATGACCGGGACGTCGAACCGCATGTCCTGATTCGGCTTCGCGACCTTGACGATTCTCACGCCTGGGCCGGCGAGCTGGCCGGCGCGCGCGATGACCGCGTCGGTCCCCTCCATCGCTTCGATCGCGACGACGGCCGCCGACTTCACCGCAATGGTCTGCCCGATGTCGAGGCCGGCGATCGTATCCGCGAGGCGGTAGCCGAACTCGAGGTCCGCGCGCTGCGCCTGGTCCGGGCTTCGACGCGTGAGCACGCCGTCGCGCGCGAGGAGCGGCGCGAGAAACGCCGTCGAGTCGAGCAGATCGATCCCGTGATCGCGCAGCACGTCGGCGACGCCAGAGATGAGCGCGTCGGTGTTCTTCGCCTTCAGCCGCATCAGGACGCCGAGAAACGTCATGTCCGGCACGATGTCGGCGAAGAGCTTGGTGTGCTTCACCTGCCCCGCCATCACGGCCTGCGTGACGCCGGCGTCCTTCAACAGGCTGATGCACGTCCCGAGCTGCCCGAGCGAGATCCAGTGCATCGCCGCCGCCGGCGGACGCGCCGCGACGTCGGCCAGATCCGGAAACGTTTCTTCTTTGAGCGCGATGACGGTGACGTCGTGGCCGGCGCCGCGCGCGGCGTCGAGCACCAAAAACGGAAAGCGGCCGTTGCCGGCAATCAGGCCGAGCTTCATTCGTCGGCGAGGACTTCTTCCGCCTTCCGGCTCGCGCGCCGAAGCGTGACGCCTCGCTGCGACGAGCGGATGAAGTCGAGGAGGTACTGGACCTCTGCGCACGCGAGCGAGCGATCCAGCTGAATCTGCTGCAGCGCGGCGGTCGTGTTCAGCTTCGATTGCAGGAGGTAGCGGAACGCGCGCTTCAGTTTCTCGATGACGTCCGGCGCGACGTGCCGGCGCTCGAGGCCGATGTTATTGAGCCCGAAGATCCGCGCGGGACGGCTGCCGACCGTGCGCGCGTACGGAAGCGCGTCCTTCGTCACCACCGAGTAGCCGCCGATGAACCCGTGCTCGCCGACGCGGCAGAACTGGTGCACCGCCGACCCGGCGCTGATGTTCGCGAAGTTCTCGACGGCCACGTGGCCGCCGAGCGTCGCGTGCGGCCCGAAGATCGTGTCGTGGCCGACGCGGCAGTCGTGCGCGACGTGGACGTAGGCCATGAACACGTTGCGGTCGCCGATCATCGTGACGCCGCCGCCGCCGCGCGTGCCGCGGTTGATGGTGACGAACTCGCGGAAGATGTTCCGCGTCCCGATCACGAGCCGGGTGGGCTCGCCCTGGTACTTGAGATCCTGCGGCGCGAGGCCGATCGACGCGAACGGATAGATCTCGGTCCCATCGCCGATCTCGGTCCACCCGTCGACCACCGCCGATGCGCCGATCTTGCAATCCGCGCCGATGCGCACGTTCGGCCCGATGCTGGCGTGCGGACCGATGACGGTCCCCTCGCCAATCGTCGCGCGCGGATGCACGATGGCGCTCGGATCGATGTCGGTCCGATCCGGACGGATGCCGAGCAGCAGCTCGGCCTCCGCCACGATCTGGTCACCGACGTGCGCGGTCGCCTTCGCGCGTGCCAGCGACGCCCGCCGCTTGCCGAGCGTGATCTCGAGCCGCAGCCGATCGCCGGGGACCACCTGGCGCCGGAATTTCGCGTCGTTCACGCCGCGTAAGTAGACGCGCGCGTTGGGTGGCGCGTCGGCGCGGTGCACCAGCAGAATGGTCGCGACCTGCGTGAGCGATTCGAGCATGAGCACCGCCGGCAGCAGCGGCGCGCCCGGAAAGTGTCCCTGGAAGAATTCTTCGTTGACCGTGACGTTCTTGACGGCGACGACCCGCCGCCCCGGCTCGTGCTCGATGATCGCGTCGACCAGCAGCGAGGGATAGCGGTAGCACAGGCGGTCGAGCGCCTGTGGGATGTGAATCGGCACGAGTGTCAGTCTATCAGCCACGAGTCGCCAGTCGCTAGTTACGCTTCGTCACGACGCCGCGACGAGCGCGAAGGTCGCTTCGTCGGTCTGCGGCTTGCTTGATTCGACACGCTGATCAAACACAATGGACACAGTGCCGCTACGCCGATCGAAAGCGGATCGAGTCGTTAGCCGCTTGCTCGCACAGGCCCGTTTAGGCAAGGATCGATCATGCACTCGAGGCTGCGACCGCTGCTCCTGCTGCTGCCCTTGTCCGCCATGGTGGTGACGGCGTGCAGTGACAGTACGACGACATCGACCACGCCGACGTCGATCGTGACCACGACGGAGACGTTTACCGGGACGCTGACGAAGAACGGCGCCGTCACGCATCAGTTCTCGGTCACGTCGCGCGGCACCGTGACCGCGACGCTGACCAAGGTCGATCCCGACAGCGCGGTCGCCATCGGCGTCAGCCTGGGGACGTGGAACGGCACGACGTGTCAGATCATCCTGGCCAACGATGCGGCGACCGTCGGCAACGGCGTGCTCGGCACGGTCTCAGGAGTCGGGAACTTGTGCTTGCGGGTCTATGACATCGGGAAGCTCACGACGTCAGAGAACTACTCGGTGGATGTGGTCCATCCGTGAGAATTGGCGAGTTGGTGATTTGGTCACCAACTCACCAATTTCAAGCGGTTAGTGCTTCGGCGTCGCCGCCGGCTTTGACGCGTCGAGCTTCTTGATCACGTCAGCCGTCAGATCCAGTCCGGGATCGAAGTACGCGAGCCCGGCGTTGTTCAAGTCGAACACGAGCTGCACGCCCCTCTCTTTCGCGACCGCCTCGATGATCGGCGACACCTTCTTGATGAATTCGCTCTGGACTTCCTGCTGCAGCTCGTTGATCTCCGCCTGCGCGTCCTGCTGGAAGCGCTGACCCTCGACCTGCTGCTTCTCGATGTCCTTTTCGAGCTGCGAGCGGGCCGTCTCGTTCATCACGCCGCCGCTCGTCGAAAGCTTCTGCTGATCCGCCGCCAGCTTCTTCTGTCGATCCTGACCCTCGGTCTGCTTTTTGTTGATGAGCGTTTGCACGCGCGCGAGGGCCGCCTTGCCTTCACCCGACTCCTGGAA
>MNEX01000114.1:6138-20104 GCA_001917905.1 Acidobacteria bacterium 13_1_40CM_65_14 | reverse complement strand
CGGCCGCCTATCCGGCGACGCTCGATGCGTTCCTGCGCAAATGTCATGCGGCGGGGCAGACGCGGCCGACGCCGCTCCTGTTGTCGTACGTCGCCGGCGGCTATAACTGCCTGCATCAGGATATCTACGGCGACCTCGCGTTTCCGCTGCAGGTGGTCTTTGTTCTCAGCCGCCACGGCGTCGACTACACCGGCGGCGAGTTTCTGCTCGTCGAGCAGAGACCGCGCGCGCAGTCGCGCGGCCACGCGATCGCGGTGGAGCAGGGCGCCGCCGTCATCTTCGCGACGCGCGAGCGCCCGGTGGCAGGCACACGCGGCACGTATCGTGTCGTCATGCGCCACGGCGTCAGCACGCTCACGTCCGGCCACCGAACGTCACTTGGCATCATCTTTCATGATGCGAAGTGACGTTCCGATCCGTACAGAGTGGCTGTCTTCTTTTTTCACTGGCGCTGGGGCCCCACCCCCAGCGCGAACTGACGCTGACACCTCGCCGCGGATTCGCATGTCCGCGGCGAGGTGTGGCCGCAGGCGCCTCTGCCTAGTACATACGTCTTCCCCGCCGCGCAGAACGGCGCTGATGCTTCGCCGCGGCGTCGCGTGGCCGCCGCTCAGCACGCCACCCCAGCGCGGCAGCCGCGCTGGGGACCCCGGCATGGCCGCAGGCGCTCCCTGTACAATGTGCCGCGAATGAAACGTCTTCCGATCGCTCTCGTTCTCCTGACGCTCGCCGTCTCTGCGCAGACGCGGCCCCGCAAAATATTCATCTCGGTCGACATGGAAGGCATCACCGGCGTCGTCCAGCCGGCGCAGCTCGGACCTGACGGCTTCGAGTACCAACGCGCGCGCGAGTGGATGACCGGCGAGGTCAACGCGGCGATCGCAGCGATCCGTGAGAGCGGGCCCGCCGACATCGTCGTCTGCGACTCGCACGGCAACGGACAGAGCGTGCTCATCGAGAAGTTGCCGGACGATGTGCGGCTCGTCCGCGGATTTCCGCGTCCGCTGGAAATGATGCAGGGGATTGACGACACGTTCGCCGCGGCCGTGTTCATCGGCTATCACGGCAGCGAGTGGACCGCCGGCGCGGTGCGCAGTCACACGATTTCGAGCGCGCGGCTGCTCGGCGTGAAGCTGAACGGGATGGAAGTGTCGGAGGGGATCTACAACGCCGCGCTCGCCGGACAGTTCGGCGTGCCGGTCGCGTTCGTCTCCGGCGATCGGCTCGCGGTCACCCAGTTGCAGAAAGTTGTGCCGGCCGCCGAAGGCGCGATCGTCAAAGAGCCGTACGGCTATCACTCGGCGATGAGCGTGACGCCGGCACGCGGGCAGGTGCTGATTCGCGAGGGCCTGCGGCGCGCGATGGCGAAGCTCGGATCGCTGCAGCCGTACCGCGTGACGGCGCCGATCGATCTCGAGGTCGGCTTCAAGCTGACCATCGACGCCGAGCGCGCGTCGTTCATCCCGGGCCTGTCGCGTCCCGACGCACACACGGTCAAAGGCTCCTTCCACGACATGGTCGAGATCACGAAGCTGTTGCAGGTGCTCACGAGCCTCGAAGCGCCGTAGACGCAAGCGCCTGTGGTCATGCCGAGCGGTCTGCCGCGAGGCATCAGCGATAGGTCGCGCCGGGGGTGGGGCCCCGGCGCCAGTGGAACAAAGATGATCAGAAACCTTCTTTTGCTCGGCGCCGTGCTTCTATCGCTGACAACGGCCGTTGCGCAAGCTCCGCGGACAGTCGTCGTTCGTGCGGCCCGGATGCTCGATCCAGTCGCTGGCCGAATCGTGCCGAATCCCGTCGTCGTCGTGTCAGGCGATCGCATTCAGTCGGTCGGTGGGAACCCGCCTGCTGGTGCCGCCACCATCGACCTCGGCGATCTCACGCTGCTGCCTGGCCTCGTCGACGCACACACGCACAATCTGCTGCAGCCCGACGACGAGGTGACGCCGCCGATTCTGACGAAATCGCAAGCCTATCGCGCGATCGAAGGCGTGGCGGCGGCGAGAAAAAATCTCGACGCCGGGTTCACGACCATGCGCGATCTCGATTCCGAAGGAGCCGGCTTCGCCGATGTCGCGCTGCGTGACGCAATCAGCAAAGGCGTCGTGCCTGGTCCGCGCCTCCTCGTCGCGACCTACGCGCTCACGATCACCGCCGGCCACATGAACAATGCCGGTTTCAACCCCGACATTGCGTTGCCGGAGCCCGCGACGCTCACCGACTCCCGCGACGCGATGATCGCGGAGATCCGTCGCGAAGTGAAGTACGGTGCGGACTGGATCAAGCTCTACGCGACCGGCACGCTGCGCCACGTGAACCGCGAGACGCTCGAACCGCTCGCCCAGGTCTCGCTGGACGAGGTGAAGGCGGTCGTCGCCGAAGCGGCGCGCTGGCGGAAGGACGTCGCCGCGCACGCGTACGGCGGCGCCGGCGCGCGCAACGCCGTCGAAGGCGGTGTGCGCTCGATCGAGCACGGCTGGATTCTCGACGAGGACCTTCTGAAGCTGATGGTCCAGAAAGGCACGTACTGGTGCCCGACGCTGTCCGTGTTCCGTCCGGAAGCCGGTCTCGAAACACCGACAGAGTTCTCACGTCGTGTCGTCGAGAGTCACAAGCGCACGTTCCAGAACGCGATGAAGCTCGGTGTGAAGATCGTGTTCGGCACCGACGTCGGCGCGTTCCCCCACGGGACCAGCAACCGGGAGTTCAGCTACATGGTCGAGTACGGCATGTCGCCGCTCGAGGCGATTCGATCGGCGACGGTCCGCGCGGCGGAGCTGCTGCGGATGGACAAAGAAATCGGATCGATCGCGCCGGGCCGATTCGCGGACCTGATCGCGGTGCAGGGTGACCCTCTGCAGAACATCGAGGCGATCAAGAAAGTCCGATTCGTGATGAAGGGCGGCGACGTCTTCAAACATGACTAGATACGGCCGCTCGCCCTGGCTCGACCAGTTTCCAAAATCCCGCGTGCCTTCGTATCCGCGCCATCGCGGCACGACACCAACCGACGTGGTCATCGTCGGCGGTGGGTTGACGGGATGCGCCACCGCGTACGCGTTTGCGGCGGCCGGGGCGAAAGTCGTGCTGCTCGAGGCCGGGCAGATTGGCCGCGGCACGACGGCGTTCTGCTCCGGGTGGATCTCCGAAAATCCGGCTGTTCCGTTCGGCGATCTCGAGAAAGCGATCGGTCTGCGAAACGCGCGTTACGCGTGGCAGGCGTGGCGGCGCGCGGCGCTCGACTTCGCGTCGCTGCTGCGCCGCTTGAACATCAAGTGCGACCTCGAAGAGTGCGGATCAGTCACCGTGGCGCTGACGCCCGAGCAACTGGCGCGCCTCAAGCGCGATCAGCAATCGCGGCGCGCCGCCGGCGTCGATGCGCCGCTGCTGAATGCGCGCACGATCAAATCCGAGTTCGGGCTCGACGCGATGGCCGGTCTGCGCAGCAAGCAAGGCGCGACGCTCGATCCGTATCGGGCGTGCGTCGGCCTCGCCGCGGCCGCCTCCGAGCGCGGCGCCCGGCTCTTTGAGCGCTCACCTGTTCGAAAGGTCACGTTCGGAAGGAAGACGGCCGACGTCTTCACCGCCGGCGGCTCCATGCGCGTGCAGCGCGTCGTCGTCGCGACCGGCATGCCGACGGCGCTCTTCAAATCGCTCAGGCGTCACTTCTGGTTCCACACGACGTATCTTGCGCTGACGGCTCGGGTGTCCGCGAAAATCCGTCAGCAGCTCGGCTTGCCACGCCGAAGCGCCGCAGGCGCGAAGGATGGTCGCCGCGCGTCGATCATCCGCGACTCGGCGGATCCGCCGCACATCCTCCGCTGGGTGCATGACGAGCGCCTGCTCGTGACCGGTGCGGATACCGAGGTTGCGCCGCCGCGGCTGCTGGACAAAGTCGTCGTACAAAAAACTGGTCAGCTGATGTACGAGCTCTCGACTTTGTATCCAGATATCTCCGGCATTCAGCCCGAGTACGGTTGGTCTGCGGATTACGCGCGGACGGCCGAAGGCCTGCCGTACATCGGACCGCACCGGAATTTTCCCCACCATCTTTTTGCGTTCGGCGACAGCAGCCACAGCGTCACCGGCGCGTACCTCGCCAGTCGCATTCTGCTACGACACCACTTCGACGAAATGGATCGCGCAGACGCCGCGTTCGGATTCCACCGGTAAGCGCAAGTTCCGGCGCGTTTTCGCGAGGTATACTCGCGGCATGCTGAAAAACTTTTTCGTCGCGCTGCTTGCGTTAGCGCTGGCCGCGCCCGCGATGGCGCAGTCGCAGGCCGCCAACGGATCGATTGAAGGCACCATCACCGACACGTCGGGTGGCGTGCTGCCTGGCGTCGCCGTCACGATCACCAGCACCGACACGGGCACCGAACGCACGATCATCACCAACGAGCGCGGGCTGTTTCGCGCCCCACTCTTGCCGCTCGGCACCTACCGCGTGGTCGCCGAGCTTCAAGGCTTCAAGAAGTTCGAGCAGACGGGCATCCAGCTCTCCGTCGGCCAGACACAAGTCGTCAACGCGACGCTGGCCGTCGGCACCGTCAGCGAGACGATCACCGTCATCTCCGCCGACTCGCCGGCGTTGGATGTCGCGCGGATCGACATCGGCCACACGATGACCAATCAGGAGGTCCACAACCTGCCGCTCGTGGCGCGCAACCCGTACAACTTCGCGCTCGTCCAGCCGGGCGTGACTGGCATCGAGAACGTCGAGTTCGGCGTGCCGCGGCTCGCCGCCAACGGCGCCGCGATGCGCATCAACTATCAAATCGACGGCAACACGAACACCGAGAAGGATCGCGCGGGCTTGCGGCTGCTGCCGATGTCGGAAGTGATGATTCAGGAAGTGAAGGTCGTCACCACGGGGTTCGCGCCCGAGTTCGGCCAGACGATGGGGATGGTCTACAACGCGGTGACGCCGTCGGGGACCAACAGATTCAAGGGCGAAGCGACGTATCTCGTCCGGCGTAAGCCGTTCAGCGCATTTCCGTTTTTCTTCGGCTGCACAGGCGTCGCCGCGAGTTGCGGGCCGCCGGCGGCCGACGCGCAAAAGCCCGAAACGCGCGTCGACACAGGAACGGCGGATGTCGGCGGACCGATCCTCAAAAACAAGCTGTTCTTCTACGGTGGCTGGGAGCAGACGCGCCGCGATTTGTCATCGAACAGCCTGATTAACCAAAGCGTGCGCGATATCGCGCCAACGCTTGGCTTGAAGGCGCAGCCGGTCGCCGTGCCCAACGTCCAGACCGCGAAGTTCGCGATCGGCAAGGCGGACTATCAGGTGAACGGCAGCAATCGGTTCACCGGACGGTGGATTCGGTTCAACAACGACGCCCCGTACAACAGCGGCGGCGGCACGGCAACGCTCGAGCGCGCGACCGACTTCCTCGACGCGATGGACTCGATCGCCGGTCAGCTCGTGACGACGTTCGGCGCGACGAGGTTGAACGAGCTTCGCGGCCAGTTCGCGCACCGGCACCAGCAGTCGATCGCGAACGCGGACTCCGGGACCGGTCCGGCGATTTCGATCGCGGCGCCGGCCGTGGCGTTTGGCGGACCGTGGTCGGCGACCGGGCAGGGCAACGCCGGGTTCGACTTCAAACAGAACATCACGCAGGTCATCGACAACTTCACCTACCTCCGCGCGGCCCACGCCTACAAGTTCGGCTTCGACTGGCAGCACATCTACGACGAGCGCACGGCGGCGCCGCAGTTTGTCTACAACTTCCCGACGATCTCGACGTACGTGTCGGCGAAGAACGGAGCGGCCCCGTTCGGGTACTCGACGATGTCGCAGATTACCGGCAACCTGTCGTTCAACATGTCGACCAACGTCTTCAGCGCGTTCGTGCAGGACGACTGGCAGATTGCGCCGACGGTCAAGATCCTCTACGGCGTCCGCTACGATCTCTACAGGTATCCGGAGGGGATCGCCGACGCCCCGCTCGCGCAGACGCACAACTTCACCGTCGACCAGAACAACTTCGGCCCGCGCGTCGGCGTCGCCTGGTCGTTCGATGCGAACACGGTGGTACGCGCCAGCACCGGCATCATGTATGACCAGCCGATCCTCGGCGGCTACGAGCAGGCACTGCAGTTGTCGGGATCGCCTCGCGCGCCGATCTACACCTTCAGCGGCACGTCGGCGGGCGCGCCCGCGTTCCCAAACGGCGCCAGCACCGGTGTGCTGAGCCAACAGTCGCCGTGGGCGATCGATCAGGATTTCGAGGTGGCGCGTACGTGGCAAGCCAACGTCCAGCTCGAGCGCGCGTTCGCGCGCGATTTCACGGGATCGATCGGCGTCATCTACGCGAAAGGATCGCACCTCCCGGTCGTCACGAACATCAATCCGATCAACCCGATCGGGACGCTCGCCGACGGCCGGCCCATCTACAGCACGACCGCGACCGCAGCCACGCGGCTCGATCCCCGCTTCAATCTCATCCAGGAAGTCCAGTCGATCGGCGACTCGACGTTCAAGTCGATGACGCTGCAGGCGTCGAAGCGGTTGAAGCAGGGTCTGACGTTCAACGTGCAGTACTCGGTCGGCAAAGGACTCGACAACACGCCGCTCCTGACGCAGTTGACGGTGCAGTCCGAGACGGGACGCTCCGATCCGAGCAATCTCGATCGCGACATCGGCCCGAACCCGCTCGACATGCGCCACAACTTCACCGGTAACATCGTCTATGTCTCGGAGAGCCACTCGTCGAACGCGGTCGTCCGCCAGTTGCTCAGCGGTAATCAAATCGGCGTGCTGCTGCAGTTCAACAGCGGGCTGCCGGTGAACATTCCGGCGAACCGCGATCTGAACGGCGACGGCGTGAGCAGCGATCGTCCGTTGTTCATCGCGCGCAATCCGCTCTATCTGCCGATTCGGAAGAACGTGGATCTGCGGTACACGCGCTGGATTCCGCTTCGCGGATCGGTGCGCGCCGAAGTCATCGCGGAGCTGAAGAATGTCTTCAACACGCAACAGCTCGCGGGGATCACGACGACGCAGGTCGTCGACGCACAGGGGAATACGGCGGCAGACATCCCGAAGGATCCATATCTGTTCCCGAACCCATCGGGGTACGAGCAGCGGAAATTCCAGCTGGGTTTCCGGTTCCGATTCTGAGCCGGGCTGGATAGGCGGGACGGGCAGGACGGGCGGGACCGATCGTACTTCGGCCTTTCCTTCCCGCCTCCCATCCAGCCTGTCCTGCCCCTCCTGCCCATCCAGCCCGTGTGCCCCTCCCTCCCATCCAGCCTGTCCTGCCCCTCCTGCCCATCCAGCCCGTGTGCCCCTCCTGCCCATCCAGCCTGTAAGATCAGAATGATGAAACGCCTTCTTCTGTCGTCTTTTATCGCCCTCGCGGCCTTTTCGATCGTGACAGTCGGCCAGATGCACGTCGTCCCGCTCGACGAAGAGCAGGGCCACGTCGCACTCGGGCTCGCCCTGCGGCATTTGTCGAACGTCGGCATCTTCATGCACACCACGGCGCATCCCGACGACGAGAACAATGGGCTGCTGGTCATGCTCAATCGCGGTCAGGGCTATCGCACCGCGCTCGCGACGGCGACGCGCGGCAACGGCGGCCAGAACGAAATCGGCCCGGAAATCTTCGAGGCGCTCGGCGTGCTGCGAACGCAGGAGCTGGCGGCGCTGCACCGGTTCGACGGCGCGGACCAGTACTTCACGCGCGCGGTCGATTTCGGCTACTCGTTCAGCATCGAAGAAACGTTCGAGAAGTGGGGCCGCGACGAGATCACCGCCGACTACGTGCGGCTGATTCGCATGATCCGCCCCGACGTCATCATCACGCTTCCACCGACGGGCAACGCGGGCGGCCAGCATCACATGGCGTCAGCTGTGATCACGCGCGACGCGTACAAGCTCGCCGGCGACCCGACGAAGTATCCGGAGCAGATCAAAGGCGGCTTGCGTCCGTGGCAGCCGAAGAAGCTGTATCACAGCGGCGGCTTCGGGTTCCCGGGCGAGCCGCCGACGCCGGGCAAGGTCACGCGCGTCACCTCCGGGATTTACGATCCGCTGCTGGGCAAGACGTACGCGGAAATCGGCGCCGAGGCGCGGAGCATGCACAAGTGCCAGGGCATGGGGCAGCTCCTCCCGCCCATGGCATTCGCACAAGCCACCTATCAGCTCGTCGAGACGACGCTGCCGGCGCAGCTGCAGAAGGATGAGACGTCGCTGTTCGATGGCATCGACAGCGGCCTCATGAGTCTCGCAAAGCACGCCGGTGCGCGAGTGCCGAAGGATCTCACCGAGGGGCTCACCGTCATCTCGAATGCCGCGCAAACGGCGCGCAAGAACTTCGACACTGTCAGCGATGAAGCAACCGTCAAGCCGTTGCTCGACGGGCTGTTCGCCGTGCGCGTGTTGCGCCGCGAGCTGCGCACGATGGCGATCGACGACACCGGCAAGTACGAGATCGATTTCCGTCTGCGTCAGAAGGAGCGCGAGCTCCAGCAGGCGGTCACGATCGCGAGCGGCGTGAAGATCGAAGCGCTCGCCGACGATGGCGTGGTGGTGCCGGGACAGCCGGTCAAGGTGAACGTGATTGTCGCCAACCGCGGCACGGCGGAGGTCGCGATCAAGCAGGTGAAGATCGACGGTTTCGAGGGTGATCCTTCGACCCTTCGAGATCCTCAGGGTCGCCCCGAGCAAGGTCGAGGGGCGACAGGCTCAGGGCAGGCGACCGCATGCACGATGACGGCGTTCACGGGCGGCGGATTCGCGTTCCCGGGCGGCGGCCGCGGCGGCCGTGGGCGCGGCGGGAATGCGCCGCCGCCGCAGCCGATGTCGAGCGTGAGAAAAGATCAGGTCGCGCATTGCGAGCCGACTCTGACGGTTCCCGCGAATGCGCGCATCAGCGAGCCGTACTGGCATCGCAAAGGCGAAGAGGGGCGCTACACGTTCGACGCCGACGCACCGTTCGGTCTGCCGTTTCGTCTGACGCCGTTCTACGTGCAGGTGACGATGGCGTTTCCGGGTGGAGAAGAAGTGATCAGCGGTCTGCCGGTGGAACATCGGTACGAAGGCAACATCTTCAGTGGCGAGAAGCGCACCGAGCTGCTCGTCGTGCCGGCGGTCTCGGTTCGCGTGACGCCGCAAATCGCGATCGTTCCGGCATCGTCGATCCGGAGCGCTCCGGCACGGCCTGAAGGCGGTGCCCCACAAACGGGCCGAGGGGCCACGCCCTCTGGTAGGGGACGGTCTTCAGACCGTCCAGCGGCGACCGCTCGTCCCGCGGCCTCCGGCGCACCGACGGCAGACCGTGAAGTCCGCGTCACCGTCGTCAACGACACGGTGAGCGCGATCGAACCGGCCGTGCATCTGGAGGTGCCCAACGGGTGGACCGTGACGCCACTCGAGCAGAAAGTGCAGCTGGAGCGCGCGGACCAGTCGCAGACCGTGCGGTTCCTGGTCAAGCCGTCGGCGAAAGCAGCGGCCGGCGAGTTCCGTGTGCGCGCCGTCGCGACGGCCAATGGCCAGACGTTCGATCGTGGCTACGACGTGATCGAGTATCCGCACATCCGCCGCTACCACATCTACGACGATGCGCGGACGACGCTGAAGGTGATCGACGTGAGGGTGCAGCCCAATCTGACCGCCGGCTACGTCATGGGCACCGGCGATCAGGTGCCGACGGCCATCGAGCAGCTCGGCGTGAAGCTCGAGATGATCGGCGCCGAGGATCTCGCGTTTGGCGACCTCTCGCGCTTCGACGTCATCGTCACCGGCATCCGCGCGTACGAGCGCCGCGACGATCTGCGCGCGAACAACCGCCGGTTGCTCGAGTACGTGTACAACGGCGGCACGGTCATCGTGCAGTACAACAAGTTCGAGTTCAACGACGCGCAGTACGGCCCGTATCCGGCGAAGGTCAGCTCGGACCGCGTCACCGACGAGTTCGCGCCGCCGCAGGTCCTTGACACGCACAATCCGGTGTTCACGACGCCAAACGAGATCAACGAGGCGGCGTGGAAGAACTGGGTGCAGGAGCGCGGTCTGTACTTCCTCGGCGAAAAGGATTCGCGCTATCGCGATCTCCTGCGGCTCGAGGACACCTTCACGTACAACAAAGGCCCGAAGACCGGCGCACTCGTCGAAGCCAACTACGGCAAGGGCCGGTGGCTGTATGTCGGACTCGGCCTCTGGCGTCAGTTGCCGGCCGGTACCGACGGCGCGTACCAGATCCTGGCGAACCTGATCTCTCTCGGCCGCACGCCGGTCAAGCCGGCCTCGCGGTGAGATGTGAGATTTCAGATTTCAGATTTCAGAGTTCAGATTGATTTTAGATTGCAGTTAAAATCTCGCCATAACAAATCTGCCATCAATCTGAAATCTGAATTCTGAAATCTGAAATCTCATGGAAGTACCGCTGACACCCTTGGAGTTCGCGCGCCGGACGCGCGCGCTGTATGCCGATCGCGAGGCGCTGGTCGACGGCGATCTGCGGCTGACGTACGAGCAGTTCTTCCAGCGCTGCGACCGGTGGTCGGCGGCGCTGCAGAAACTGGGCGTCGCGGCGGGCGACCGCGTGGCGTACATCGCGCCGAACACGCACGCGCAGCTCGAATCGTTCTACGCGGTGCCACAGATTGGCGCGGTGCTCGTGCCGATCAACTACCGGCTGAATCACGAGGAGTTTGCGTACATCATCACGCACTCGGGATCGACCGTCGTGTGCGCGCACGCGGACTACCTCGAGGCGGTCGATCGCGTCCGCGATCAGCTGTCGGGTGTCCGGCACTTCGTCGCGCTCGAGGGGACGCGCGAGGGCCGCCTTCGCGCCGAAGGCGCTTCGGCGAGCCTCGCCAAAGCTCGCGTCCAGCCGTCAGAGCGAGCGGAGGCGGGCTGGCTCGACTACGAATCGCTCGTCGCCGACGGATCGCCCTCGTTCGTACGGCCGGAGATTGCGGAGAACGATCTCCTCACGATCAACTACACGAGCGGCACGACCTCACGTCCCAAAGGCGTGATGATCACGCATCGCAACGCGTACATGAACGTCGTCGGCACGCTGCTGCACGTGCCGGTGCGCATGACGGATCGGTATCTGTGGACGCTGTCGATGTTTCACGCGAACGGCTGGACGTTCACGTGGACGGTGACCGCGGCCGGCGGCACGCACGTCTGTTTGCGGAAGGTCGATCCGGTCAAAGTGTTCGAGCTCGTCGAGCGCGAAGCGATCACGCTGCTGTGCGCCGCGCCAACGGTCCTGATCGGCATCGCCAACGCGCCCGCCGGCGCGCGAGCGAACGCGCGGAAAGGCCTCCGCGTCGTCACCGCCGGCGCGTCCCCGGCGGCCGCCACCATCGAGCGGATCGAAGGCGAGCTGGGGTGGCCGATCACGCACGTGTACGGCCTGACCGAGACGGCGCCGTTCATCACCGTCTGCGAACCGCGGCCCGAGCACGAGGCGCTGTCCCCTGCGGATCGGGCGGTGATCAAATCGCGGCAGGGCGTCGAGCTGATCACGTCAGGCGACCTCCGCGTCGTGGATGAGGAGATGCGCGACGTCCCGCGCGACGGCGCGACGGTCGGCGAGATCGTCGTCCGCGGCAACGTCGTGATGAAGGGCTACTACAACGATCCGGAGGCGACCGAGAAGGCGCTGCGCGGCGGCTACTTCCACAGCGGCGACGCCGCCGTGGTGCATCCCGACGGCTACGTCGACATCCGCGATCGCCTGAAAGACGTCATCATCAGCGGTGGCGAAAACATCTCGTCGGTCGAAGTCGAAGGCGTCCTGCTCCGGCATCCCGCCGTCCAGGAAGCGGCCGTCGTCGGTCTGCCTGACAGCAAGTGGGGTGAAGCGCCGCACGCGTTCGTCGTGCTCAAGCCTGCCGCCACCGCGACGTCAGACGAGCTGCGGACCTTCACTCGCGATCGCCTCGCGCACTTCAAGTGCCCGCACAGCGTGACGTTCGTCACCGAGCTGCCGAAGACCGCGACGGGTAAGATTCAGAAGTTCGTCCTGCGCGGAAAACGGTCGGCGATCGCCGCGCAATAGAAAGCAACCGCACGTGTCAGACCGGTGTCTGACACGTGTCTGACACGTGTCAGACTGGTGTCTGACACCTCACGCCCTCGACCGGCTGCTGAGCCACCGGAAGAACACAATCACGAGCAGCGCGGGAATGAACGGGCCCCACCACGTGTTCAGCCCGAAGGCGCTCAGCGTCGTCGACCCGCCCTTCACGAACAGCATGATGACGCCGGCCCACGCGAACGCGCTGATGAGGTTCAGCGAGCTGAACTTCACCGGATGCACGCCGGCATACGCGCACGCGATCGGAATCGCGGTTCGCAACCCCGGCAGAAAACGACTGACGAGCACCAGCCCGGTCTCGTTGTTGTGCACGTGCGTCATCACGGCGTCCCGATATTTTCTCAGCCGCGGAAAACGATCGAGCCAGTGGATGCGGCCGCGCAGGATGTAGAACCACAGCTGATCGCCAGTCGCGCCGCCCAGCGCGCCGGCGGTGAGCACGAGCGGCCAGATCAGCCGGCCCGCCACCGCGTCCGCGGACACTTTGCTGTAGTAGATCTCGCCCTCGACGATGGCGAACACGTAGATGAGGAGATAAACGAGCATGTGGTGCGGCGACCCTAAAGGGTCGCCCTACGATCGTAGCGCGGGCCTTTCCGCCTTCGCTGAAGCTATGGCGGACCGCCGAAGCCTTGGCGGAGGCTGGTCAGGCCCCGCGATCTTTGAAGCACGTCGCGGACCACCCGCGCGACGCGCTGCGCTTGCTCGTCCGTCAAGGTGGAGTAGACGGGAATCTGCATCGCCCCTGCGGCGCGGCGCGCGCCGGGCGCGCCGGGAGGAATCACAGTCTCGTTCGCGAAGATGTCCATGTCGCTGCAGACGTCCACGTGCAGCGTTTCGATATCGATGCCGCGCCTCACGCAGCGGACCACCAGCTCATCCCGCTGTGGACCGTAGACGCAGTACTGGTAATACACGTGCGTTCGCTTCGGCGGGACCTGCGGCACGGTGATGCCCGGTAGATCGCCGAGCGCCTGATCCATCACGCGGGCGTGCCGTCGCGTGCGTTCGGTCCAGCCGTCGAGCATCTCGAGCGCAGCCAGACCGAGGACCGCCTGCACGTTTGGAAAGCGCTCGGTGTACGAGTCGGGCAGCGGCGTCAACGATCGGATCTTCTCCCACAGGTACACGTCAGGGTTCGCGCCAATCAACGACGACACCCAGAGAATCGGAAACGCGCTGATCGTGAACACCCACGGCTTGATGAAAATCCGCTGCAGCTTGCCGACCAGCAGCCGATTCTCGATCCGCTTGGCGTCCGGCCACGGTTCGGCCTCGGCCAGCGCGCGCACGCGCGCGGCGACGGCCCTGTCGCGCACGAGCGCGAGACCGCCGCCGTAACAGTTGAGCGGCTTCAGCGTCTGAAAGCTGAAGAACGCGGCGTCGCCGAAGGTGCCGAGCGGCTTTCCGTCGTAGGTCGCGCCGAGCGCGTGCGCGCAGTCTTCGATGACGGTCATGTTGTGGCGCGACGCGGTCGCCATGATCGCGTCCATGTCGCACGGCAGGCCGTAGAGATGCGTCGGCACGACGGCACGCGTGTTCGGGGTGATCGCGCGCTCGAACGCCGACGGATCCAGCGTGAACGTCGCCGGATCCACGTCCGCGAACACGACCTTCAGTCCCGCGGCGCGCGCGAGCTCGGGCACGACCCAGAACGTCAGCGCCGGCACGACGATCTCGGATCCGCGCGGCAGGTCGAGTGCTTTCAGGATGTCGTAGAACGCCATCCGCCCGTACGACGCCGCGATCGCGTGCGACGGATCCATCGCCGCGCGGCGCGCGAACGCGGCTTCGAACTCGGCGATCTGGGGTCCCTGGATGAGCTCGCCGCGGGCCTTGCAGCCCGCGACGAGCTGTTCGGTATTCGGCAGGACTCGCGCGCCGTAGCGCGAGAT
>MNEX01000114.1:0-6097 GCA_001917905.1 Acidobacteria bacterium 13_1_40CM_65_14 | reverse complement strand
TCAGCATGCCACAGGTCGTGAGAAGCCGGCGATCTCCTCGCGCGTATGCCTGGCGTTGACGCGCCGATCCATGCGGCTCACCCATTCGCGCACCACCGTGTTCTGGATCTTGAGGAAATTCGCCAGATACGACGGCCGCATGTAGAACCGCGTGTACGCCGCGCCGAGCAGGAACCGCAGCTCGCGCTCCGTGAGATTCGGATGCGCGAACGTCGGCGTGTAGCCGTCGTACTTCTCCCAGTCGCCCTCGGTCAGCCGCGGCTCGAGCTGCTTGAACATCGGCGTGCCGGGATACGGCGTGAGAATCTTGAACTGCGCGAACGTGGATCCGAGATCCGTGGCGTAGTCGATCGTCGCCGCGATCGAGTTCCAGTCGTCCTGCAGGAAGCCGAGGACGTAGAAGGCCGCCGTCACGATCCCTTTCTTTCTACAGTGCTCGATGATCTCGCGCTGGTGCGTCTGCGGAATCGGCCGCCGCCCCGACTTCTTGAGCGTCTCCGGATCCAGCGACTCGACGCCGAAGCTCATGGCGCGGAACCCCGCATCGTACAGCTTGTCGAGCAGCTCGACATCGAGCCGATCGAGCCGCGTCTCCGCCTCGAACGTCAGCGTGAGGCCGCGTGCCTGGATCTCGTCGCACAGCTCGACACATCGGTCACGCTGCTCGCTGAACAGCGGATCGCGAAAGATGACGTACGGCCGGCGCACCTGATCGCACAGCCGCTCGAGCTCGTCGGCGATGTTCGCGATCGACCGCGCGCGATAGCCGGCGAGAATCCGATGCGGACAGTAGGTGCAGTGTTCGGGGCAGCCTCGGCTTGCGAGCAGCGGGAACCCGCCGCCGACGGGCCGCGACGACCACTTGATGCCGAACCGCTTGCCGCGATCTTCGGTGACGAGGTCCCAGCGCGGGAACGGCAGCGCATCCAGATCGTTGATCTGTTCGCTGATGGTGATGCCGCGCGGCACCTCGCCCTGGGCGAGACGCATGACCGCCGCCTCGGGCTCACCGTTGAGAATGAAATCGCCGTGGTCGGCGAAGAGCTCCGGCATCTTCGACGCCGTGATGCCGACGAAGCCGACCTTCACGCCGCGGGCGCGCATCCGATCGGCCCAGGCGGTTTCGTTGCGATAGTCGATGAGGGACGACAGCACGAGCGCGACATCGGCCTCGAGGCCGTCCGCCACCTCGTCGCGTGTCCACACGACGTCGTGTCCGGCGCGCGTCAGGATGGCGGCGATGTAGGCCATGTGGACGCTGGGCACGTCGTGAAACTGTTTCTTGAGATAGGCAATCACCGACGTGACGCGCGAGAACGGATCGAGCCGCGATCCGTACCCGCCGACGACGGTGTCTTTACTGACGAATCCCCGACTGGACCTGAGATCTGCGAGAACGACTCGCATGAGTCACCTCATAGCTGACGACACCGAGTACGACCCTGGAAACGACGAGCGGCTCAGGTCGGCTTCGGTGGTCCGCGAGGTGATCGTGGAGAAAACGTGTGGGGGCGGGGCAGTGGGATGACCGATCCGTGCAGCAGGCCGAGCGGCCGCAGCGCCGGCACCGGCCGGTCGTCGGCATCGATGCGCGCCGCCGACGCGTCGCTTTGGATCGCCTCGTCGTCGTCGTCGAGGTTGGCGCGCGTGCCGCGCTGCAGCCGCGCGGTGGCGTCGCTCAACCCGGCCATCGCGCGCTTCGACGGCGGCGCCACGGGTCCGCCGAACGACTTCGGATGGCGCACGAGCTTCCGCACCGGCGCCGTATGCGGCGAGCAGGCGCGTCCGACGACCGCGCGCCGCGGACCGGGCGCCGCGTATCCGACAGAGGCGGACAGCAGCCAAAGCGCGACAACGCTGCCGGCCTTCATCAGAAACCGGGAACTCACAAGATCGAGGCGCATTAAATAAAAGGACGGACGGTGAGCCGAAACGGCATCACTATCCCACAGCCCGAACAGCGGCGCAACACAACGAACGAGGGAGAGCCGTCGCCTATAATGACGCGTCTTGTGCAAATCAGGCCTGTTTTTACGGACTTTTGTGGATGATCGCCGCCGTTTCGCCTTCTGCCGCCGACACTGACGTGCTCATCGTGGGCGCCGGCCCCGCCGGAGCCACGGCCGCTCGCACCCTCGCCTGCGCGGGTGTCCGCGTGCGTCTCGTCGACCGTGCGGCGTTTCCGCGCAACAAACCCTGCGGCGGCGGCATCAGCCTTCGTGTCCTGACGCGATTCCCTTATCTCGAGCGCGCGCTCGCACGGATTCCGACGCACGTGCTCTCGCGGCTGTATCTCGAAGGACCCGACGGCCACGCGACGGTCATCGAATCAGACGGTCCCGCCGCGCTGATGATCCGCCGCGTCGAATTCGACGCGCTGCTGGTGTCGCTCGCCGTCGAGGCGGGCGCGGAGCTCGTCACGGGCGCGGACATCGCGCACGCGCGCGAGGAAAACGGCCGCGTGGTGCTCACCAGTCGCGACGGCCGTCGATTCGCCGCGCCCTTCGTCATCGCGGCCGACGGTGTGCACAGCGTCGTCGCGCGGCGGCTCGGGTTGAATCCGGGATGGCCGGCGACCGCAGTGGCGCTCGACATGATGGAAGAAACGCCGCGCGACAGGCTGCGCGACATCGATCCGTCCACGTTGTGGATCGCATATGGATATTCGACCAAGCCTGAAGTCTCAAGTCTGAAGTCTGCGGGCCGTGACGGCCAGACTTCAGACTTCCCACTTCAGACTTCCGGTAAGCGAAGCGCTCCGGAAGGCTACGCGTACATCTTCCCGAAGCAAGACCACGTGAACATCGGCATCGGCTACGTGCTGTCGTACTACCGCGAGTCGGTCGACGAGGCGCCGTACGAGCTGCAGCGCGGACTGGTCGACCGGTTGCGCGCGCGAGGCATCGTCGCCGGCGAATCGATTCGGCGGAACTTCACGCCGTCTTTCATACCGGTCGGCGGACCGCTGCGGGAACCGGGGCGGGGACGGATCCTGCTGGCGGGGGATGCCGGCGGCTTCGTCAACGGCTTCACGGCCGAAGGGATTTACTACGCGATGGTGTCGGGCGATCTCGCCGCGAAGGCGGTGATCAAATCGGCGGATCCGGCGTCGCTCGGGCGGCGCTACGCCGCGGCCTGCGATTACGAAATTGGAGTGGAGTTACGCGATTCCGTGGTGATTCAACGGTACCTGTTCGCCGATCGCCGCAGAATCGCGCAGATCATTGACGGCGCGGATCGTGAACTTGCGGCGACCCGGCTCATCCTCGATTACGCGGTGGGGCGGCGGTCCTATCGCGCGGTCCGCTGGCGGCTCCTCGCCCGTTCGCCACTGCTGGCCGGGCGGCTCGTCTGGAACCGAATCGCGAGCGGGGACGGGGCCTCGCGAGCCCGTAAAAAAAGTTTGTCGGCGGCTGCCCGTCGTCACTAGGATCTGAGCAAGCATGGCACCAACGTCCGAGCGTCAACTCGAGCACCTGTTGCGGCGCGCCGGTTTCGGCGCGCGGACCGACGAGCTCGATCTGTACGGTCAGATGTCGGTGGACGAGATCGTCGACTCGCTCGTCGAGTTCCAGTTTCTCACCGACGATGTCGACAGCAAGATCGGGAAGCCGGGTCACGTCGGCACGACGACGCGCGGCATCTTCTCCCCGAACTCGAACATCACCGACGCGCGCCAGCGCTGGTTGTTCCGCATGGTTCACAGCGATCGTCCGCTGCAGGAAAAGATGACGCTGTTCTGGCACAACCACTTCGCGACTGGCTACACGAAAATCGCCGGCACGTTTGGCGCGACCGAAGGGACGCGCTACATGGCGGCGAAGGCGTCGGAAGATCCCGGCAAAGTGCGCGGGCAGATCGAACTGTTCCGCGATATGGCGCTCGGGAATTTCCGCAACCTGCTCACGGCCGTCGCCAAGGACACGGCTATGCTGGTGTGGCTCGACGGCCGGACGAACACGAAGGCGAAGCCGCAGGAGAATTTCGCGCGCGAGATCATGGAGCTGTTCACGATGGGCGTCGGGAACTACACCGAGCCCGACGTGTATGCCGGCGCGCGCGTGTTCAGCGGGTGGAACCTGCAACGGCCCGGATTGGCGACCGATGGATCGCAGCACTACGAGTTCATCTACGTCCCGGCGCAGCACGACACCGCGTCGAAGACCTTCAGCTTCGCGATCTATCCCGACGGCAACAAGACCATTCCGGCGCGCGGCCAGAACGACGGCATGCAGGACGGCATCGACTTCATCAACGCGCTGGCGGCAAATCCGAATACAGGCCGCTATCTCGCGGCGAAGTTGTTCCGGTTCTTCGTGAGCGAGTTCCGCGAGCCCGATCGCAGCTTCATCGATCGCATCGCCGGCGTGTACTTGAACAGCAAGTACGACATGAAGATCGTGATGCGCGAGGTGTTCCTGTCACCCGAGTTCTGGGATCCGAGGTCGTACTGGGCGCGCTATTCGTGGCCGGTGGAGCTCGTCATCCGATCGCTGAAGGACGTCGGCTGGGCGGGATTCTCGGTCGACAGCGCCCTGACACCGCTCGCCAACATGGGGCAGACGCTGTTCGATCCACCTGACGTCAGCGGCTGGGATGCGGGGCAAAGCTGGTTCTCGAGCGGCGCGATGCTGGCGCGCATGAACTTCGCGTCGACGCTCGCCGCCAATCAGAGGTTCAACCTCGCCAACACGTCAAAAACGTTCAACAAGACGCCGCAGTCGTTCCTGTCGTACTTCATGGGCCAGATTGCCACACCGCCGGTCGACAGCAGCGTGGCGAGCGAGTGGATGACCTATCTGAACGCGAACGGCGCGTGGAGCGGCAGCGATGCGCAGCTGCAGTCGAAAGCGTCGGGGCTCGTCCACCTGATCGCGGGATCGCCGGAGTACCAACTGCAATGAAGGTCACTCGACGGCAGTTCGTGAAGGGCGGCGTCGCCGCGTTCACGGTCACGTTCGCCGCGCCGGAGTTCCTGTCCGATCTCGCGCGGGCGCAGGGCGCGCACGTGCGCAACCTCGTCGTGTTGAATCTGAGCGGCGGCAACGACGCGCTGAGCATGCTCGTCCCCTACAACGATCCGTTCTATTACAGCCGGCGGCCGACGCTCGCGGTCCCGGCCGGCCAGGTCCTGCAAATCGGATCCGACTCGTCGAACGCCGCGCTCGGCCTCCATCCGCGGCTCACGGGACTGAAGCAGATCTTCGATCAGGGGCGGCTCGCGCTCATCCAGCGGACCGGCTACGAGAATCAGACGCGATCGCACTTCCTGGGCACCGACATCTGGTCGACGGCCGACCCGAACAACTCGCAGGGTCTCGGATGGGTCGGACGGTATCTCGATTCGCTGCCGTCGCCGGTGGATGCGCTGGTCGGCTGGAACGCAACCGGTGCGCTGCCGCACGTGCTGCAGGCGGCGCACACCGCGGTCCCATCGATTCCGAATCCGGCGACCTACGCGTTCGCGAGCCCGAACGGCGGCAACGAAGCCACCGCCGAGCGCAACGCCGCGACGCGCATTGCGTCGCACGTGCCGGTGAACCAGCCAGAGCTCGCGTTTGTGTACGAGACCGCGGCCGCCGCGATGGCGACGCTGGGCCGCGTGGCCACGGTTTCGACCTACACGCCATCGCTCACGTACCCGAACATCGGGCTTGCATCGGCGCTGCGCGCGGTGGCCGGCGCGATGGTGAAGGGCATCGGCACGAAGGTGTTCTACGTGACCACAGGCGGCTTCGACACGCACTCGGGGCAGAACCCGAACGCGACCAACGGCGCGTACTACAACCTGATGGCCACACTCAACGACAGCCTGCTGGCGTTCTACAACGACCTCAAAAACCAGGGGCTGCTCGAGGACACGCTGGTCCTGAGCTTCTCGGAGTTCGGGCGCCGCATCAGCGAAAACGGCAGCCAGGGCACCGATCACGGCGCGGCGTCGACCATGCTGGTGATGGGCGGACGCGTCAGCGGCGGGCTGTTCGGCACGGCGCCGAATCTCAACACGGACCCCAAGAACCCGACGCTCGAGAACAACGCCGGCGACGTGCACTACGAAACCGATTTCCGGTCGGTGTACGCGCGCGTCATCGACGGC
>MNEX01000100.1 GCA_001917905.1 Acidobacteria bacterium 13_1_40CM_65_14 | reverse complement strand
ATTCGGCCGGACCGGCTGGCAGGTTTCCGAGATCGGGTACGGCATGTGGGGCATGGGCGGGTGGACGGGATCCGACGATGAGGAGTCGCTGCGCGCGCTCGATCGGGCGATCGCGCTCGGCTGCACCTTCTTCGACACGGCGTGGGCGTACGGCGAAGGCAAGAGCGAGAAGCTGCTCGGCGAAACGCGTCGTCACCACCCGGATTCGGAGATGTTCATCGCGACCAAGATTCCGCCGAAGAATCTCAGGTGGCCGGGGAAAGCGGAATATCCGGTGAGCGAGACGTACCCCGCCAATCACATCCGTGAGTACACCGAGAAGAGCCTCGCCAACCTCGGCGTCGACGCGATCGATCTGCAGCAGTTTCACGTCTGGAGCGACGCGTGGGCGGGCGACAAGAATTGGCAGCGCGAGGTCGACGCTCTGAAACGCGAGAAGCTAGTGCGCGCGTTCGGCGTCAGCGTGAACCGGCGCGAGGCGACCAACGTCCTCCGCGCGCTCGACACGGAGCTCATCGACAGCGTGCAAGTCGTCTACAACGTCTTCGACCAAGCGCCGGAGGACGAGCTCTTTCCGTACTGCGAGCAGCACAACATCGCGATCATCGCGCGGGTGCCGTTCGACGAAGGCAGCCTGACCGGCACGCTGACGCCCGACTCGAAGTGGCCGGAGGGCGACTTTCGCAACATCTACTTCAACCGCGACACGCTGCCGCCGACGCTCGAGCGCGTCGATCGGCTGAAACCGCTCGTGCCGGACGGAATGGATATGCCCGAGCTGGCACTGCGATTCATTCTCGAGCATCAGGCCGTCAGCACGACGATTCCCGGCATGCGAAAGCCGCGGCACGTGGAGCGAAATCTCGCCGCCGGCGACGGCGTCCGCTTGCCGCCGCGCCTGCACGACGCGCTGAAACGGCACCGCTGGGACCGCCCCGTCAACCCGTCGCCCTAACCCATGCTAAACTTAAGGTTTCCGGTTCTCACCAAGGAGCTCGCCGTGAAGGAAGGCATCCATCCCAAGTACCACGTGGTCGAGGCGCGCTGCGCCTGCGGGGCGACGTGGAAGACGCGGTCGACGAAGAACGAGCTGCACCTCGAAATCTGCTCGAACTGCCATCCGTTCTTCACCGGCCGGCAGAAGCTGATCGATACGGAAGGCCGCGTCGAGCGCTTCACGAAGAAGTTCGGCGCGCAGACATCGGAAAGCCGCAAGCAGGCCGCTAAGACTGCCAAGACAAAGAAACCGACTGCCGCTGCACGCTAAGAAGTACGAAGTTGGAAGTCTGAAGTTGGAAGTCTGAACGGATCAAGGCCAGATCTCCACCCACAGACTTCTGACTTCAGACTTCATACTTGCCAGTTTTCTGTCCAGTCTAGCCAGCCGGTGCTGGACCGCTTTGGTCCATGCCGGCGGCACATCCGCGTCCAGACCTCGCAACGCAAACCCCCGTGCCGCCGCGAGATCGCGGACGCGGTGCTCGTGGTGAATCGCGAGGGCTTCGGTCGCCTCGCGCGCGATGTGCGGCGGGCATCCCCGGACCTCCATCACCTGACGCCAGCACTGCGCCGCCTGGTCGAAGCGGCGTGCACGCCGCCACGCGAGCGCGAGCGCGCGCAGGCTGTCGATTCTGATCGGATCGTACGCGCCCGCGGGCGCGCGCGACATCGCGATCGCCCGAACGAACGCGTCGCGCGCGCGATCCTCGCAGCCCGCGCGTGCGTACGTCCGTCCGAGCGCGAGCGCTTCGCCGGCGTTGCAGGCTTCGCCAGGCCCAACGCGCGACAGGTGCAGCAGGCGCGAGGCGAGCGTCGCCAGCGTCAGGAGATCCTGCCGGTTGTGTTCGAGCACGGCGACCAGCGGCCGCGCATCGCCCGTCCGCACGAATTGGAAATAGCGCGACGGGATCTCGAAGCTGGGCACATCCGCCGCACGTTTCGCACCCACGATTTTTCGTTCGAGCGCGGCGAGGGAACAACCCGACTCTTGTAGCGCGACCCTTTCAGGGTCGCGATCGTGGCGGGCCTGCAAGGCCCGCCCTACACCTGTCCCCCAAAACCGCCGCGCGGGATGCAGGACGTCGACGTGCGGCACGCGGTCGCCGATCCACTCCAGGCGATGGAACAGATACCGCGTCTCGAGAAGCGGCGCGTCGAATGACTTTCCGTTGAAGCTGACGAGCGCGCCCGCCCGCGCGAGCTCCGTCCTGACGGTTTCGAGCAGCGCCCGCTCGTCTGCCTCACGCGTCAGCAGGAACTGACGAGTCACGAATGCGCCGCCGGCGGCGAACCATCCGCAGCCGACGAGAAACACCTGCGTGCCGGCGCCTCCGCTGAGACCGGTCGTCTCGAGATCGAAGAAGATGAACGGCGGCCGCGGCGCGCCCATCGCAAACAGCGTCGCCTCACCCGACGAGCGCTCCAGTCGCTCTGACAGCGCGCCAACCGTCTCGCGCCCGTGCCGCGCATCGGGATCCCATCGCCGTTCGACGACGAAGCAGCGGTCACGCCATTCGCCGCCGAGCGTTCGCTCAATGTCATGTAGGGGCGGACCCGGCGGGTCCAAAAGGATCCCCCCTACGTCACGGTGTAGCCCGGGCCCTTTCGGACTCGGCGGCCGAACAATGCCGCGAATGCGATCGCCTAAAGAGCTCACAGCGCCTGAACCTCGGAGCGCTCACGGGGCGCGTGCTCGAGCATCACATCGAGGATCCGCAGCGCGGCGGCCTTGGCCAGCGGGCCCGTGTTCCCCACCGGACCGACGCAGCCCGGACATCCTTGCTCGCACTCGCAGTCGGCAATCAGCTTGCGCGTGCTGGTCAGCAGCTCGTAGTGCATCTCGAAGAGCGGCGCGCTGAAGCCGATGCCGCCCGGATAGTTGTCGTACACAAAAATCCGGTGATCGGTCGATGCCGCGCTGTCCAACCCGTCGGGCGCGTCGATCGAGATCCCGATGTCGTGGCGATCGCACATCAGCAGCAGCTGCGCCACTTGACGGATCGCGAACGCGAGCCCGACGATGCCGTCGCGGCGATCGTCGGACGCATACGGAAGGAGGCCCAGCAGGCTCGCCGGAATCGTCAACCAGTACGACGTCGTGTGCATCTGCTGCTCGGGCAGGTCCAGCTCGCCCGACCCGACGTTCTCGTTCGTGTAGAACTTGATCTTCTTGAACCCGACGACGCGCGAAACGACATGAACTTCACCATGCGATCGTTGGGCCCAACATTTTCCTATCGCGGCGGGGACCCCACCCCCGCTGCTGTCGCTCGGCGCTTCCGCGCCTCGCAACGGCTCAAGGCTGCTCGCAAACGTGTCGATCGGCGTGACGCGCGTGTAGGTGATCGCGTCGGTGTAGTAGTCGCAGTCGATCTCGCGGACGAAGGCTTTGCGTCCCTCGAAGTCGAGCCGCTCGACCTGATACAGCTTGCCTTCGACGATATAGATCGCCTTCGGATGCAGCGTCGGCGGACCGCTCGTGAAATCGGTTTCGCCGATGACGCGCGTTTCGTTCGTCGTGTCGACGACGACGAAGTTGTCCGAGGACACGGACCGCAGACTCACCGCGTCGGCCGGGTAGGACTCGTTGGTCCACGACCATTTTCCTGTCTCTCGCGGGGCCCCACCATCTTCTGTCGCGCCGGGGACCCCACCCCCGGCGCTGTTGCTCAGCGCATGCGCGCCTCGCAACGGCTCAAGGCTGTCGCTCGCTGACGCGCTCGCACCGTCGTGCTCGCGCGTATCCAGCACAGGACGTTCATCGACAGATAGATGTACGAGACCTTGCTCGGACAGGATGCCGAGGATTTCCTGGACGTCGTGTTTGCCGAACTCTTCGGTCGTCGTGAACGGCAATTCGAACGCGGCGCACTTGATGTGGTCCACGAGGATGTGCAGGTTGTCGGGATCGATGAGCGCGCGCTCGGGCGACGCGTCGAAGAAGTACGACGGGTTCCGCACCACGAACTGATCGAGCGGCGCGCTGCTCGCGACCATCACCGCCGCCGACCGGCTCGTTCGTCGTCCCGCGCGGCCGGCGCGCTGCCAGGTCGCCGCAATCGTACCGGGATATCCCGCCATCACGCAGACGTCGAGGGCGCCGATGTCGATGCCGAGCTCGAGCGCATTGGTGGAGACGACGGCCCGCACCGCGCCGTCGCGTAACCCCTTTTCGATCTCTCGCCGCCGGTTCGGCAGGTATCCTCCGCGGTAGCCGCGGATCCGGGCATTGCTCTCTCCGGGGGCCCCTGCCCCCCGGTGCGCGCCCTCGAAGTCGTCCTTCAAGTACGTCGTCAAGATCTCAGTCGACAACCGGCTTTGCGCGAACACAATCAGCTGCAGGTTCCGCTTCAGAAACTCCGACGCGATGCGCCGAGTCTCGCTGAGATACGACCGCCGGATGCCGAGCTGACGGTTCACGACCGGCGGATTCACGAAGACGAAATATTTTTCGCCGCGCGGCGCGCCGCTTGTGTCGACGAGCTCGAACGGTTGCTCGGTCAGCCGCTCGGCCAGCTCGCGCGGATTCGCAATCGTCGCCGACGAGCACAGGAACACCGGGTGCGATCCGTAGTGGCGGCAGATACGCCGCAGCCGGCGCAGCACGTTGCAGAGGTGACTGCCGAAGACGCCACGATACGCGTGGAGCTCGTCGATGATGACGTAGCGGAGGTTCTCGAACAGCTTCGCCCATCGCGGGTGGTGCGGCAGGATGCCCGAGTGCACCATGTCCGGATTGCTGAGCACCAGATGCGCGCGCGCGCGAATCGACCGCCGCGCGTCCTGCGGCGTGTCGCCATCGTACGTAAAGACGCCGATCTGCTCGGGCGTTTCTCCCGGGCCGCCCGCGATCGTCTCGCACATCGTATGGAGCTCCGCGAGCTGATCCTGCGCGAGCGCCTTGGTGGGAAAGAGATACAAGGCGCGGCTCGACGGATCCCGAAGAATCGCATTCACCGCCGGGACGTTGTAACAGAGCGTTTTCCCCGACGCGGTCGGCGTGATGACAACCGTGTGATGACCCGCGAGCGCGTGATCGATCGCTTCAGCCTGATGCGTGTACAGCTGGGTCACACCGCGTGTCGCGAGCGCACGCGTCAATCGCTCGTCGAGCGCGGCAGGGAACGGCGCGTATTGCGCGGTGACCGCTAGCAACCGCCGGACGGCCGTGATGTGCAGGTCGGGCGTGTCGAGGCGGACAATGTTTCCAGGAAGCGAAGGGCCCGTGAGGCGCTGCAGCGCGGCATCGAGGGCATTCTCAGCCTGAGACCGTCGCGCGGGCAGCATGACTGCGGATCGTACCAGCCTCGGACGGGGCGATCAAGAGGTGAAAGCGAACAAAGAGCAGAGCAGGAGCGAAATCTCCACCGCGGAGGAGATGAGGACACGGAGGATAAGCCTGGTTTGAATCGGACTCGAGCCTCCGGTCCTCCGTGTCCACCCGTGGTGGCGAGGTTTCGACGGACATGGCGAACGGCCTGCTCCCGCGATCGCCAACGATGAACTCCCGACTAGTGGATCGTGATCTCGTGTGGCTTCAGCACGACCTTGATGCAGCCGTCCTCTTTGTCGCGGAACGTCTTGTACGCCTGCGGCGCCTGGTCGAGCGGCAGCCGGTGCGTGATGACGAAGGACGGATCGATCAGCCCGCGCTCGATGAAATCGAGCAGCGGCCGCATGTAGCGCATCATGTGGGTCTGACCCATCCTGAACGTCAGGCCCTTCTGGAACGCCGCGCCGAACGGAATCTTGTCGAGAAACCCACCGTACACACCTGGAATCGAGACGATGCCGCCTTTGCGGCACGCATGAATCGCCTGACGTAACGCGCTCGGCCGATCGGTGGCGAGGTACGCCGCCGTCTTCGCCTGGTCGATGTACGCGTCGAGCGTCGCACCATGCGCCTCGAGGCCGACCGCGTCGATGCACGCGTCGGGACCGCGTCCGCCCGTCAGCGCCTTCACTGTCTCGAACACCGGCTGCTCCTCGAAATTGATCACCTCGGCGCCGCCCTTCAGCGCCAGCGACAACCGTTCCGGCACGTCGTCGATCGCGATCACCTTCTCGGCGCCGAGCAGGAATGCGCTGCGGATCGCCATCTGCCCGACCGGTCCGCATCCCCACACGGCGATGACGTCACCCGGCTTGATGTCGCAGTTCTCGGCGGCCATGAAACCGGTCGGAAAGATGTCGGACAAGAACAGGACCTGCTCGTCGGTGAGACTGGCCGGCACCTTGAGCGGGCCAACGTCCGCGAACGGCACGCGCACGAACTGCGCCTGCCCGCCCGCGTACCCACCCGTCAAGTGGGAATAGCCGAACACGCCCGACGTGGTGTAGCCGTACAACTCCTCGGCCATCCACGCGTTCGGGTTCGAGTTGTCGCACAGCGACCACAACTGCCGCTCGCAGAAGAAACAGCGGCCGCAGGCGATGGTGAAGGGCACGACGACGCGGTCGCCGGCCTTCAGGCTCGTGTTCTCTTTGCCGACCTCGACGACTTCGCCCATGAACTCGTGGCCGAGAATATCGCCGGCCTGCATCGCCGGGATATAGCCGTTGAGCAAATGCAGATCAGACCCGCAGATCGCGGTCGTGGTCACCTTGACGATGGCGTCGCGCGGATTGAGGATGGTGGGGTCGGGGACCCGTTCCACCCGAACGTCGTTGGTGCCGTGCCAGACCAGCGCTCTCATGATCGGCCTCGCGGCTGTCCTTTGGTGGTCGGAATCTCGCCGCATTCGATGAGCTGCTTGAAACGCCGCAAGTCTTCGTGAATCGTGTACGCCGGGTCGTGACCGAGCAGCCATGCGATGGTCGCGCCGACTTTCCCGGCGGGCGGTTCGTACTGGAGCCGGACGCGCACTTCGGTGCCGCGTCCACCCGGCGCGCACTTGAAGCTCACCGAGCCGGCGCTGACCACGTCGGAGCCGGGAAGCGTGCGCCAGGCGATCAGCTCGCCCGGAATCTCGTTGATGATCTCGGCGTCCCACTCGACCGTGCGTCCGGCGGGCGCTTTCGCCACCCAGTGCGACCGCAACAGGTCAAGCTGTCGGACTTCGACGAGATGGTTCATGAACCTCGGCAACAGCTCGAAGTTCCGCCAGAAGACGTAGAGCTCTTCAGGCGACGCGTTGATCGTGAACGCCTCCTCGACGTTCACACCGCGCGGCCCGGCGAGCGCGCGTTTCGTCTCGTCCATGTCGTTCGCTGTATTGATCCCGGCCGCCGCGTACATCGCGCAATGCCCAGTCGCGCCGCGATAGATGAGCGCCGTCCCAGCGGCGGCCAGAGCCGCGCCCGCAGGCGATCGATCCTTCAGTTGTTTGATCGCATAGGCGGTTAGGGCTGCGCCGCCCAGCGCAGAGGCCCACCGCTCCGCGCCTGCGACATTTACTCCTGAGGTCATAGATGCTCCTTTTTCAGCGCGGCATGTTCATCATTCGTGCCGTTGTGTGGAGGGTCTCCTCGAACTCCTTACCGGGCCGCTCCGCTTGCACTCCACCGCGCAGGCGTGCGCGGCGGGGACCCCGCGCTCGCACCCCACCGCGCAAGCGTGCGCGGTGGGGCGCCGCGTTGTCGCGGCCCGAAAATCGCGGTCGAAGGCTTGTTGTCGGCAGTACCCAATCAGCTCAGACGGTCCACGAGTCCGTCATGGTAGGCTGCGCGACGACATGAGCACGGTCGCCCCGGCACCGGAGCGTCTCCCACGGACCCTCGGCTTGTGGAGCTCGATTGCACTGGTCGTGGGCATCACGATCGGCTCAGGAATTTTCCGATCGCCGGCGGGCATCGCGCGTCAGGCGCCGAATCCGCTCTTGATGATCGGGCTGTGGGTGGGCGGCGGGATCATCACCCTTTGCGGGGCGCTCTCGCTCGCCGAGGTGGCGGCCGCGCTGCCCGCGACCGGCGGCATTTACGCGTATCTTCGCGAAGCCTGGGGACGCCGCGCGGCATTTCTCTTTGGGTGGGCCGAGCTCGTGCTGATCCGCGCGTCTGCACTTGGCGGCATCGCCGTCGTCTTCGGCGAATACTTGTTGCGCAGCATCGGCATCGACCCGACCGCTCACGTGCTCGTCGCGCGCGGACTGTCGGCGGCCGCCATCGCCTTCGCGGCGGCAGCCAACATCCGCGGCGCCAACATCGGCGCCCTCATCGTCGGAATCGCCACGTGGGCGAAGTTCGGCGCCCTCGCTCTCCTGGTCCTGGCGTCGTTCGCGCTCGGCGCGAGCCACGGCGCCAGCGCCTCCCACTTCACGGCCCCGTCGGCTGGACCGCTGGTCATCGGCAGCATCGGGCTGGCGCTGGTGAGCGTGCTCTGGGCGTACGACGGCTGGGCTGACCTGTCGTTCGCTTCCGGGGAGGTCAAGGAGCCGCAGCGGAACCTGCCGCGGGCGATCATCTTCGGGACGCTGGCGTTGATTGCCCTCTACGTTCTGACGAACCTCGCCTATCTCTACGTCCTGCCGATCGAAGCCATCAGCCGGTCACCGCTGGTGGCCGCCGACACGATGATGGCGCTCTTTGGCCGCGCTGGGGTCGTTCTCGTGTCCGTCTTCGTCATGATCTCGTCATTCAGCTCGCTGAACGGCAGCATGCTGGCGTCGCCGCGCGTTTTTTTCGCGATGGCGGACGATGGATTGCTGTTCCAGGCGATTGCGAAGGTCCACCCGCGCTACAAGACGCCGCACGTCGCGATCCTGCTCGCCGCTGTGCTTGGGATGGCGCTCGTGATGAGCCGCAGCTTCGAGCGGCTGACTGGCACGTTCGTGCTGGCCATCTGGCCGTTCTACGCGCTCGGCGTCGCCGCGATCTACCGGCTGCGGCGCGATCGTCCGTTCTTACCGCGCCCCTACAGCGCGATCGGCTACCCGGTCGTGCCCGCGATCTTCATCCTCTCGGTCGCCGCGTTCGTCATCAACGCGCTCGTCAACGACACGACGAACTCAGTGATCACATTTGCACTGATTCTCGCTGGCCTTCCCGTCTATGAACTCGTGTTCGCGCGGCGATCGCGACGCGTCTGACGCGCGACGCGCGATCTTTTTTCCAGTTTTCTGTTCTTTTTTCTTGACCGACCGCGCGGTACTGTTACTCTTTTTTCTGCGGCCGATAATCGCTGGAGGAGACCTGGAGATGGATGTACGCGAGGCGCGAACGCGCCGAAGAGGATTCTTCCTACACTCGTCGGACGGCTCGGAGCCGGAAACCCACGAGCACGAGAATCCGGAAGGTTTTGTGGTCCGCGTCCGAGTTTCGCGCCGGGCCGTACCTCGTCAGATAGCCAGCGGTGGCCGATCCCGGAGCGATTCCCGCGTCGAAGACACCCGCCCGCAGATCAGATCAGGGAGCGTGACTGGCAGCCGTCAACGGGCACACTTGCCCCGCTGATCCAGCTCGCCCGCGGCGACACGAGGAACGCGACGACCGCCCCGACCTCTTCGGGGCGGCCGAACCGCCCAAACGGCAGCTCCCGCTTCACGAACTCCGCCATTCCGTCAGGATCCTCCTGAACCCGGCGATCCCAGGAACCCCCAGGAAAACGAATCGATCCCGGCGCCACGCTGTTGACGCGGATGTTGTCGGACGCGAGCTGCTGCGCCATCGCCTTGGCGAGGCTGATCTCGGCGGCCTTGACCGCGTTGTACGTCATGCGGCCACCCGACTCGCGGCCCCAGATCGACGCGATCATCACGATCGACCCGCCGCCGCGTTTCCGAAGGTGAGGCACGGCCATGCGTGACGCGCGGATGGCCGGAAACAGGGTCTGATCGAACGCCTCGTGCCACTCCGCGTCGCTCGTGTCGACGATGCCGGCGCCCTTCCCGAGGCCGACGTTGTTGACGAGGATGTCGAGGCCGCCGAAGGTTTCGATGGTCCTGATGACGACGTCCGCGACCCCTTTATCGGTCGACAGGTCGGCCTGAACGGCCAGCACGCGTTCGTCCCCGCCTGGCAGCGTCCGTAGCTTCGTCACCGCGTCGACGAGGCCGTCTTCTCCTCGCGCACAGATTGTCACGCTGCAGCCTTCCTCGACGAGCGCCGTTGCGCAAGCGAGGCCGAGCCCTTTGCTGGAGCCGGTGACGATGGCGATCTTTCCGTTGAGATCCAGATTCACTTTTTTCACTGGCGGCGGGGCCCCACCCCCGCCGCGAACTGACGCTGACGCCTCGCCTCGGATTTCTTTGTCCTCGGCTCGGCGTGGCCACAGGCGCTTTTCACTGGCGGCGGGGCCCCACCCCGCCGCGAGCTATCGCTGACACCACGCCGCGGATTCACATGTCCGCGGCTCGGCGCGCCACCCCAGTGCGGCTGCCGCGCTGGGGGCCCCGGTGCGCCACCCCAGCGCGGCTGCCGCGCTGGGCCCCGGTGTGGCCGCAGGCGCTGCTGTTTCGTACCGGCGTCACTACACCACCGACGCGCGCCCTACCTGCCTCCCCTGCCGGTCAGGTCGTTGAGCTTCCAGTCGAAGGGCATATAGATGACCTGGAACGCGTTCTTCTCGAGGAATTCCTTTTCGGTGGTCAGGAGCTTCGGCTGGATGAAGCCGAGGACGGCTCGCTCGACCGGGCTCCGGCTCGCGAACGGCGCTGGGGCCTTGTCGGCGAATGCGGGCACGAATTCCTTCTCGCGCCACGAGAAGATGGCGCTGATGTTCATCTTGTTGTTGTCGCGATCGATGTGGACGCATTCCGGGCGGCTGACGCACTCTTGCGCGACCTCGGTGAGCTGATGCTCGAGCTGCGCCCCGGAAAAAGCCTCGCTGCGCAGGCGGCCGCTGCCAACGGCGCCTCGTCCCAACGCGAGATAGACGCGTGGATCCTTGAATTCGGGGAGCACGGTCTGCTCGATCTGATCCAGCGTCAGCGTTCGGCCGGCCACCTTGTGCTGAAGCCGCTCGAACGCCCCGGGAATCTGCCGGATGCTGTGATCCGGGTATTCCGCCGAGCGCTTCTGAATCGGGTAATGGTCGACGACCGTCTTGAGGACCAGCGCGTTATAGGCGTTCAGCCAGAATGCGAGGCGCTCGTCCTTCGAAAGCCTGTCGACGGCGGTCGTGGCTAGCAGATTGACGTAGCCGTCGAGCTTCCCGCGGTCCGCCCTGAGCGCGCGGTAGTAGACCCAGCCGTCGCGCACGTTCAGATCGAGAATCGTGTCGTACGTCTTCCGGCGCGCTGCGTCGCCGAGCGATTCCTGTGCGCGCGGAGTCGCGGCGACCACCAGCGCCGCCGCGACCCAGACAAAAGAACGCAAAGACCGCAAAGAGCGCAAAGGCAGATTTTCTTTGCGGTCTTCGCGGCCTTTGCGTTCAACGTGATGTGTGTCGCGCATATCACTTCGACTATACGCGATGATCCAGAAACTGCGCGAGGCTCGCGTTGAAGGCGGACGGATCTTCGAGGTTCGAAAGATGACCCGCGCCGGGGATGACGGCGAGTTGTGAGCCGGCTATGCCCCGATGCATCTCCTCGGCGGCCGCCCTCGGCGTCACCGCGTCCTCGTCGCCGACGAGAATGAGTGCGGGACAGTGAATCGCCGGCAGCAGCGGCGTGGAATCGGGCCGCGTCATCAGCGCGCGAATGGCGCCGGCGATGGCCTCGGTCGAATTAGCCAGAACGAGCGCGCGCACCTGCTCGACGACATCCGGACGCGTGCGTCGCGTCGTCTCGCCGAGCAGCTTGGGGATCATTTCTTCGGCGACGGCGGCTGGCCCTTTCTCCTCCACCAGCCGCAGCATCTTCTTCCGCCCTTCGACCGCTTCCGGCGTGTCGCCCTGCGATTTCGTATCGGCGAGGATCATCCCCTGGAAATAGCGCGGCGCGTGGCGAAACATCGCGAACGCCACGTAGCCGCCCATCGACACGCCGCCGATCACCGCCTCGTCGATGTGCAGGGCGTCGAGAAGATCGATCACGTCACCAGCGTAGTCGTCAACGGATGACGCGGGCGGGTCGCCGGCGGCGCCATCGAAGCCGCGCAAGTGCGGCGCGATCACGCGCCAGCCGCGATCGGCCAGCGCAAGCTGCGCCTGAAACATGCGGGCGTGGAGCGGAAAGGCGTGCAGGAGCACAAGCGCACCCCGCCGCCTGGCCGAACCGGCAGCCTGCGTTTCGAGGTAGCGGAGGCGGCCGAGGCTGCGCTGGTCAAGTCTCAAGTTTGAAGTCTGAAGTCTGCCACATTTCAGACTTCAACTCTCAGACTTCGTACTTCAGACTTCAGACTTTCACTGTTGACATGAACCGACAGTGAACGTCCCACCGCCACGCGTCGAGTCGGAGAGGCCGACGCCAACCAGCCCCGCCACGGTGACACGAGCGACGGTCGCCGATCCGGCCAGACCCATTAACACCGTGCCGGTTTTGATCGGCCCACGCTGCGCAAGCGCGTTCAGCTTCGCGACGTCGACCTTCACTGTCACAGTCCGTGCCGTCAGATCGAAGCTGCCGGCGTCCGCATTCCCTTTCACGGTGTACGTGATCGATCCGTCGGAGTTGCGAGCGGCGGCACCGTACGAGTACGTCCGCGCCCCAGTATCATCGGTCGCCGCCTGTACGAACCAGCGATCGGCGCGGTCCACGACGCCGGGTTTGGTCGGGTTGCTCGCGAAGGTCATCCGCCACGTCCCGAGCGGCGGCACCGTGTCCAGTCCCGACGCGGCCATCGTCGCGGTGACCCACGTCGCGCCGTTCACGTTCTGACAGCCGTACCCGATGTTCACGATGTCGGCCGGCGTGTCGACGTCGGGCATGACGGGCGGCGGACTGAACGCGCGCGCGTCGTGGCGGAAGTCGAACACCTGCGGCGCCCTCGCCGGCATCGGCGTCATCGCGTTGGTCCCACTGATGCGAATCGCCTTGCCGGTGTTCAGGTTGTAGCCGCCGATCTGGTGGGCGACGTACGTGTGGCCGGCGAAGTCGGCCGAATCGTCGGCCCACGCGACGAACGCGAGGCCCTGAGGGTCGACGGCCACCTGGAAGAAGTCCGCGAGGTTGCGATTGGGGCTCGTGCCGGTCGTGAATCCGGCGAGGCTGATGTTCGATCCGTGGATGATGTGATCGCTCGCAACCGCCTGCAGAATCGTCGGCGCCGAAGCGGTCGCGTTCAGCGTTTGCGCGAAGTACACTTTCCAGTTCGCGCTGTCGGTGTTGCCGCCTTTCGTGTCCTCACTGTCGGCTGCTGTCGCGCCGTACCAGACGATGGCCAGGCTGCCCGGCCGCTCGCCGGTTTCGATCCAGGGGAACAGCGCGACGCCGTTCGGCCCCACGTCGCTCACCCGCGCCGGCAGCGCCCAGGTCTGGCCCTGATCGAACGAGTGCGCGATGAAGATGCCCTGCCCGCCGTCCGAGTACGCAACGTAGACGGTGCCGTCGCTCGCCACCTTACAGACCGGAAAGAGATTTGCGATCTGATTCTGGCCTTTCGCCGCGACGTACGTGTTGAACACGACCGGCGTCGTCGTCAGGGTCAGCGGATGACCCACCGCGACGCGCACTTCCTTGTTGCCTTCGGCGCCGGGGCCCTGATGGCAGAAGTACACGGTGCCGTCGCGCTGATCGACGTCGATGTTGCCGGTCGTGTTGCCGCCGATGGCGGCGACCACTGCCGGTCCGTACGTCAACCCGCCATCGTCCGATCGATTCAGGTAGTACTTCGACGTCGCCTGCAGACCAGTGAATTCCCGATAACCGAGATACACCGTGTGATCGCCGAGGAATTCCATCCACTGCCGATCGTCGACCTGCACCGTCGTGTTGCCAGCCGGGTTGTTCGTGAATGTATCGCCGCGGTCCGTGGACCTTTGCGCGGAGACATTCGCCGCGACGAGGCTCGATGTCGCCAGGATCGGCGGCATCCCCGACGCAACGGCAGGTTTGAAGCCGACCGCCACGTCCATGTCGCCCCCGCCGTCGCCGCCAAGGTCACTGTCGTGGTTCGGCGCGAGCGCGTCGGGCTGCCCTTTCCACGCCAGGTTGCTCACGCTGCCGTCCGCGCGCCACACAGGATTCGCCCCGAGCAGGAACGGATCGTAGGTCGCGCTCTTCGGATTCAGATCGAACCGCCACAGATCGTTGCCGCCGGTCAGCCCGCGGATGCCGCCGACGTAGGCGTTGCCCTGATAATCGACGCGGGCGTTCGGCTCGACGTCCTGCCCGGCGCCAAAGGCGTACAAGGCTCGGCTGTGGCTGAAGATGATGCCCGTCTTGGGTCCTGTCACGATGGTCGTGGTCCGGCTGGCCGCAGTGGTAACGGGGATGGCTTCGAGGCTGACGACCCCGTGGTACGGATCGAGCGCGGCGACCGAGAAGTACACGACGTGAATCGTGTAGGTGTCATTCGCGCCGGCGGTGACAATCGCGTTGATGTCGAACGTGCCTTCTTCCGCGACAGCTGGCGCTCCGCCGTTGGACGGCGACAGCACGGGACCGTCGAGCGCACCCTCGTGCACGTACACGTCGTAGTCGTTCAGCTGATTGGTCCACGTCGCCTTGTAGCGGACGCGTTGGCCGCGGTAATCGGCCGGCGCGAGCTTGACGGTGAACGTATCGCAGGTGGTGCCCTCGATGCAGGTCGATTCGTCGGCCGACGCCGCCGCGGCGGCGCCGAATCCGTCCCACGCCACCGGGCCGCTCGTTGAGCTCAGCGTGCCGCTCGATGGGGCGGCCGCATGGATGAGTCCCGAAACTCCGAGCGCGACGCCAAATCCGATCGCGTGCGTGTGTCGCCGCTGCATACAATTCCTTTCGCCGGTTACGCGGATGCCGACAACTCATTTCAGCGATCTTTCGCAGGTTGCGGCGGGTCCGACAATTTGACGCGGCTCATGCAAGGCAATCGCCGTGCTCGAGGATTCGGCAACGCGACAAGAAGATGCTTCTGACGATTGCTGCGCTTGGGATGTTTTCTTACGGGATGTACGAAGTAGTCTGGGCGGCCGTGGATCTCATCCGCGGCGCCCGGCTCGAGCTATGGGCCGAGCTGGGTCTCATCGTGTTCGGGTTGCTGCTCGGGCTCGCCGCCGCGTTCGTACGAGTGCGGCTGCCGGGCGGTCTCGCGTTTGCGATCGGGGCGATGCTCGGTCTTCAGGCCCTCGCCGTTCACGACGCCGCGCATCTCGACGCCGGCCTGACGCCGCAGATCGGCCGCGGGATTCTCGCAGCCGTCCTCGTGTCGCTCGCATATGTCGGAAAGGCAACCGCAGAGCACGCAGAGACCGCAGACCGACGTACCTGAAATGCTCTGCGAGCTCTGCGACCTCCGCGGTTGCTTCCGCTAACGACGTTCGGACCGCACGAGCGCCGCCAGGACGCGATTCTGATCGTGCGTCGACCTAATGCGTTCGGCCGCGTTCACGAACGCTGGCCGAGCGGACGGGTCCACGGCGTTCGCGTTGAGGAACGCGAGCAGGATTTCCGCGCGATCGTAATCCGACCGCATGGTCTGCACCGTGTCGAACGCCGATTCCTGCACGTCGCGGGTGACGCCGCCTTTGGCCGCCAGCTCGGTGAGCACGCGACGGCGCTCGTAGTCCGACGTCAGCCGTTTCACTGCGGCGAAGAACTCCTGACGGACTGACGGCTCGACGCCGAACGCGTGCACGTATGCCGACAGCACCTGCGCCCGGTCGTAGTCGGATTGAATGCCGGCGGCCGTGATCAGCAGGCCCTTTTTCATCTCGCCGTTCAGCGAGCCGCGCGCGATGAGCTCCGACAACACGCGGCGCTTCTCGTAGCTCGACGACATCCTGCCGACGGCGGCGAGCAGCACGTCGGCTTGCTCGATGGTGCCGCTCGAGAGCGCCGTGCGCAGCACCTCGCTGCGATCGTAGTCCGAGCGCATGTCCGCGACCGATCGCAGCGCGATGTCGGGGACGCCCGGCACCACAGGACGGATCGCCAACAGCGCGGTCAACGCGCGACGGCGTTCGTAGTCCGATCTGGTCCGTGACAGCGCCTGCACGTACGCCTGTGCCGCGCGCTGATCGAGCTTCACGTTCGCCGCGATGTGCTGGAGGATCTGCCCGCGGTCGTAGTCGGAGTTCATCGTCGTGCTGATGCGAAGCAGCACCGGCAGCACGGAAGTCGCGTCGAGCCGGGCCGTATCGACGAGCGCGACGAAATACCGGCGACGCGCGTAGTCACCGGTGAGCAGCTCGATCTCGTCGAGTACGCCGCTGACACCCTTCTTCTCGAAGATCGAGCGCACGCGCGATTCGGCGCCGAGGCCCGAATGCCGGACGAGCGCGACGATCTGCTCGGCGAGCAGCTGACGCGCTTCGTCGGTCCAGGGCCGCTCGATGCCCGCGACGTAGTAGGTCCGGGTCAGCCTGCCGCCTGACGATCGAATCTCGAACGTGTGCGGGACGAGGCCGCTCCAGTCGCGGATCGTCAGCCGCCCGCCATCCGAGAGCGTCTGCACATCGGACAAATCGTCGGTGAACGTCACGCTGCCGTTCAGCGTGACGTCGAGGCGCGTGGATCCGTCGCGCCACGACATCCGCATCTGGCTGTCGCCGTTGTCCACGCGGTAATGAAATCCGTCGGCGGCCGGCGGCGCGGGTGGTGCGGGCGGCGCGGGTGGCGCCGGCGGAGCAGGTGGTGCCGGCGGCGCCGGTGGCTGCGGAATGTGCGCCATCGGTGGCAGCGGTGGCAGTGGCGGTGCCGGCGGCATCGGCGCCATCGGTGGCAGCGGTGCTAATGGCGGTACTGGTGGCAGCGGCACGACGTCGGCGTCAACGTCCGGCGGCTCTGGTGGCGATGGTGGTTCAGGTGGCTCCGGCGGCTGCGGCGGTTCTGGCGGCTGCGGAGCACGCGGGAATCGCTGGCCCTCGGCGCTCGTCTGAAGGCTCGCGCTCGAGCCGTCACGCGACGCGGATGGAGCGCGAGGCTTCAGCCGCGCGTCGAATCGAACGCTCTCGATCATCGATGACGCGTCTGCACGCGACGACGGCCAGGGCAGATGCTGCACGATGCCGGCGCCCGCGGTGAACATGACCGTCAGCGCGAGCGTCGCCGCCCAACTCGGCGATCGCGGCTCGTCGGTGATTGGGACGCGCAGGATGCGGCGCACGCGATCGAGCAACGATCCACCTGTCGCCGCGACCGCCAGCACAGTGGAGTCGGTCCGCCACGCTTCGAGCTCCGCGAGCGCTTTCGCGTACGCTACGGCGTCGCCACAAAGACTCACCGCGACTTCATCGCAGCAGTGCTCGCGCTCGGCGCGAATCCGCTTCGAGAGCCACCACACCGCGGGGTGATAGAAGAGCAGCGTTTCGGCGACGGTCTGCAGCAGGTTGACCAGGTAGTCGTGACGGCGGATGTGCGCGAGCTCGTGCGCGAGGATCGCTTCGACCTGCGCCGGCGTCAGCGTCGCCATCGCGGCCACGGGAAGCAGGATCGCCGGACGCAGCCAGCCGACGACGGTCGGCACGTCGACGCGCGCCGACTCCACGACGTGTGCAGCCGCGGGCAGGCCCAGGCGATACGCAATGCGGCGGCACGTCGTCTGCCACCGCGACGACGAGGTAGCGAGCGCGTGGCGATGCAGGCGGCGGACGTGCCACCAGCCGCCGGCCATGCGCGCGAGCAACAGCACGACGCCGGCGAGCCACGTGAGGGTCACGCCACGAACGAGTCGATCGACTTGTTGCGCGTCGAACGCGTTCAATCGCGCGCTCGCGCGGTCGGCGCCGCTCGGTTGAAGCCTCGCGCTCCGGCTATCTGGGATCGCGGGTGGAACGCGAGCCTTTAGCCGAGCGAACGGATCTTCGGAAATTTGACCGACGATCGCGGCTTCTCCAGGCTCTGACCACAGCAATCGCGCAGTCGCGGCCGGCGCCGCGAGCATGGCGGCGAGACCCGCGCACGCGATCAAATAGCGCACGTTCGGCGACCGCCGCTCCGTGAGGCGCAGCGCGGCGGCGACCACCAGCCCAATCGCAGTCCCCTGCCACACGAAATGAATCAAGGTCCAGCCGACGACCTGCATCGAAATATTCATTGGCGGCCTCTGCGGTCTTCGTTCCCTCCGGGGGCCCCTGCCCCCCGGACGTCCTCTCCCGCGGACTCTGTCCCACGGACCTTTTCACGGAGCAGCTTGCGAATCTCGGCGAGCTCTTCAGGTGACGTCTTGCCAGCGGCGAGAGCCTGAATGACCAGCTTGGCCGCCGATCCATCGAAGACGCGATCCAGTAGATCGGTCACGAGGTGGCGTTGCGTCTGATCCTCGGTATACGCAGCCTCGTAGATGTGTGTTCGCGCCGCTTCATCACGGCGGACGAGGCGCTTCTCGGTCATGATCTGCATGAGTTTCAGGATCGTCGTGTAGCCCGCCTCGCGGCCCATGACCTCGGCCACTTCGCGCACGGTGCTCGGCCCGCGCGTCCATAGGACGCGAAGGATGGCGAGCTCGGCGTCGGTCGGTCGTCGGCGCAAACCTTTCATTTTTTACTTTCTCGCGGGGCTCTTTTCTCACGCGCGTGGGGCCCACCCACGCGTAGGCTCAAGGTTGTCCCCGCTCGCTGACACTCTTCGGGCCGTGACCCTCGCGTGGATCCAGAACAGAACGTCACCGCGGGGCCGGCCCCCGCTCGGTCGCGCCGCGCCCTCGCGTGCTGGCATCGCCGCAGGCGCAGGGCGGATTATCTACGACGCTCTTCGTAGTGTCAATACGAATGTTTTCGTAGCACCGCCGCCAACGTCAGCATGCCCGTCGTGTTCGCCGTCGTCCGGAACATGTCGGGGATCGTGTCGACCGCGAGCAGAATGCCGATGCCTTCGATCGGCAGGCCCGCGGCGTTGAGGACCGGGATCATCGCGAGGATGCTGCCGCCGGGAATCCCCGGAACCGCGAACGTCGTGAAGATGACCGTCACGATCACCGTCGCAAGCTGCGGAACCGAGAGCGTGACGTCGTACAGCCGCGCGAGGAACAGCACGCCGACCGTCTGCGCGACCGCGGCGCCGAACCGGAACATCGACGCCGAGATCGGCACGATGAAGCTCGAGACGACCCGCGGCGAGCCGGCGCGCTCCACGCTTTCCACCATCGCCGGCAGCGCGGCCAGCGACGACCGCGACGAAAACGCGACCGCTTGCGCCGGCGCGCAGAACGAGATGAACTCGCGCGGCGACATGCCGCCGGCGATGATGCCGAGCGGGTACAGCATCAGGGCCACCGCCGCGACGGTCAGGGCGACGACCAGCGTCAGGTACGCGGCGACGGCGCCAACGATCGCGTAGCCGAGCCGGACGGCGAGCGGCACCGCGAGCGCGAAGACGCCGATCGGCGCGAGCACGAGAATCGCGCCGACGAGGCGCTGCATCGCTTCAGCCATCCCTTCGACGACGCGCAGCACGGCGGTGCGGCGTTCCTCGCCGACGCGCGCCAGCGACAGGCCGAACAACACCGCGAACACGATTCGCACCGCGGCGCTCGAATCTTCAGTCCTGAGTCAACGTCAGCGGCGGCTCTCGTGGCGCAGGCCTTCAGGCCTGCCCAGTGGCCGCCGCGGCAGCCCTAAAGCGCTTGTGAAGAAATACGACGTTGAACGCAGAACTCGCAGAACACGCAGAAAGACCTTAAGCATTTTTTCTCTGCGGGTTCCGCGGTTTCTGCGTTGTACGTGATTTGTTCACACGCTCTAAAGGGCTGCGCTACCTCTGACTTCCGACTTCTGACTTCTCAGTTTTGCCCCCGTCCGCGCTGACCGCGACCCGCATTCTCGGTCGAGGGCGGCACGAGATTCTTCGAACGAAGGTACACGGCCGCCGTCCCGTACATCTCGTTGCCGTGCACGATGACGCCGTACAGCGCGGCGGCGCGCGTCACCTCGTTCATCCCCGCCTTGATCATCTCGGTCGCGTTCGCGTCGGTGACCTGCGCGAAGAGATCGTCGCATAGCGCGAACGAATCGGCGAGCGCCTTGGTGACGTCCGCTTTCGTCTTCAACTCCTGCTCGAGATTCTTGCCCTGCATCGGATTGGGGACGCCTTTGAGGCCCGAGCACTGTGCGAACTGGGTCTGCGCGATGTGCGCAATCACCGCCGTGTAGGTGCGCGCCTCCGGCGTCGAGCCTGGCTTGAACCCGTAGTCCGCGTCAGGCATCTTCTCCGCGGCCTGGGTGAAGTTCGTCTTGAACGCGTTGTAGCCGCGCTGGAGACTGGTGGCGAGACCGATCTTCTGTCCACCCTGTCCGCCGCCTGGCGGCTGTGCGAACGCGGCTGCGGCGAGAATGAGGACGGCGGCCGACACGAGACACGTGACGCGCTTCATCGAGATGCTCCTTGAATGAAAAGAACGACGGCCGGGCATCGTACGTCAGGCGATGTCTGGGTTCAAGGTTCGCTCATGCCGCCTGCGTTCCTCCGGACGTGCCACTCCGAATCTCGCCGGGCGTCGAACAATCCAGGCCCGCCGCCGGCAACGAGAAGCGACGCGACCACCAGTGCGACCGCCCGAACACTTCGGTCAGGCTGCGATCCGTTGGGTTCAGGTTCACGCCGACGAAGCGTCCGATTTCGCGACCGGCGCGACGCAGGCGCACCGCGCGGCTCAAGAGCACGACGTCAGGAACCGCTGGCAGCGGCGCCACCGCCACTTCAGGCCGCAGCTCGATCTCGCCGTCGTCGTGCGTCAGGTCGATGTTGGCGAGCGGCCGCGTCATGGCCTGCGGTCCGAGCTCGCCGTCAGGGCTGAAGATGATCCGTCGAATCTTGAGGCCGGCGGGCTCGAGCTCGAATCCCGCCAGGCGTCCCACGCGATGGCCGTGCTCGCGAACGTGAGCGCCAAACAGCAATTCCATGGGAACCTCCGTGCGAGTAAATGACAATCGGGTGGTGATTCTACGAAAGCCGCTACTGGTACCGCAATGCCTCGGTCGGATCGACGCGGCTGCCGCGGCGCGCGGGGAGATAAGCCGCCGCCAGCGCCGCGAGCAGCAGTCCGGAACTGACGGCCGCCAGCGTGGCTGTCGGCGACGCTGAAGACGACGGTGGTCGCGGCGATGCCGATGGCGAGCGTGAAGGTGATGAGTGCGGCGATGCCCGGCCGCTGTGCGATCAATCGCAGCGCGAACCGGGCGTCTTGCAGCATCACGAAGCCCTCAGAACTCTGTCACGGAAGGCGGCCCTGACTTCGTTTCCTGGGCCGCCATCGCGGGTGTACAAGGCCCGCGCTACACCTTTGGCTACCAGGCCCATGCGTAGGCTTCGACGCGCGGATCGGCGCCGGCGCTGAGGACGCCGTTCGCGCCGACGACGATGGCGCCGTTCGACCCTTGCGTCCAGGGACCGGTGACGCGGATCTTGTGGCCGCGCGCGATGAGCACCTGGCGCGTCGCTTCGGGAACGCGCGATTCGACGGAGCTCTCGCCCGGATACATCGTGTGCGGGAACGGCGACGCCGGGAAGCTGCGCGTGGACCACCGCGGCGCCTCGATCGCCTGCTGGACGTTCATGCCGAAGTCGACGACGTTCATCAGCGTCTGAATCGTCCGCATCACCTGATCGTCGCCGCCCGGGCTGCCGGTGATCATGAACGGCTGGCCGTCTTTCATCACGAGCGTGCTCTGCAGCGTGCTGCGCGGACGCTTGCCAGGCTCGAGCGCGTTGGGCTCGCCCGGAATCAGCGAGTAGTAGTCGCCGCGGCAGTTGAAGATGATGCCGGTCGTCCCCATCACGACGCCGGTGCCGAAGCCGCTGTGCAGGCTCGGCTCGAAGCTCACCATGTTGCGATCCTTGTCGACGAGCGCGAGGTAGCTCGTATCGCCTTCGTGATCGCTCTCGCCTTCGAGGTTGACGTGGACCTGCCGCTCCGCTTGATCGCTCGTCTTCGGCAGCGGCGATCCCGGCCGCAGCTCGAGCGAGGCCTGCTGCGGCGCGATCAGCTTCCGGCGCTCGCGCGCGTAATCCTTCGACAGCAGCGCGTCGTAGGGGATCTTGATGAAGTCCATGTCGCCCATGAACTTCTCGCGGTCCGCCATCGCGAGCTTGATCGCTTCGATGCTGGTGTGGATGTAGTCGGGACTGTTCAGCCCCATCTTCTTCACGTCGTAGCCTTCGAGCAGGTTCAGCGCGATGAGCTCCGCGGGTCCCTGGCTCGCCGACGGATTCTTGTAGACCTGATAGCCGCGGTAATCAACCGACACCGGCGTCTCGATCTTCGCCGTGTATTCCGCGAAATCCTCGTAGCGGAACAGCCCGCCGTTGTCCTCGGAGAACTTCGCCATCTCGCGCGCGATGTCGCCTTTGTAGAAGCGGTCGCGCGCGGCCTTCAGCGCGGCCTTGCGTCCCTTCGACGCCGCGCCCTTCTCCGCTTCGACGAGCTTTCTCAGCGTGCGCGCGAGATCGACATTCTTGAAGATATCGCCGGCCTTCGGCGCCGCGCCCGGCATGTAGACCCGCATCGTCGACGGGTACTGGCGAATCTTTTTCGTGTTCGCGATGCCGCGCGCCAGCTTCTCGCTCAATGGGAATCCTTCTTCCGCGAGCTGAATGGCCGGCTGCAGCACCTGCTCGAGCGTCATCGTGCCCCAGTTGTCGAGCAGCAGATACCACGCGTCGACGACGCCGGGGATGCCGCCAGCGAGGAGACCGTCGCTGTTCGGGAGCTTCGCGCCGTTGTTCTTCTGATACCACTCGATGGTCGCGAGCTTCGGCGCGCGCGGCTCGGCGTTGATCGACACGACGCGCTTGGCCTTCGCGTCGTAGAGGAGAATCAGCGCGTCGCTGCCGACGCCGTTCGACGGGAAGTCGGTGACGGCCAGCGCGGCCTGTCCGGCGACCGCGGCATCGAACGCGTTGCCGCCCGCCTGAAGAATCCGGCGCGCCGCTTCGGTGGCTTCGGGTTTCATCGACGTCACGGCTGCCTGCCGGCCGCGGATGACCGGCCGCATCGTCGGCGACGAGGAATCGTCGTCTTGCGCGAAGGCGCCGGCGGTGAAGACAAGAACGAGAGCGGCTGCGACGAGCGAATGACGCATACAGCCTCCAGACGAGAGGTTCACGCCGCGGATGTGGTGCCCGGATAATAGCGGATCTTGACCTTCACGTAACGTCAGGGTCGATCATCTTAAGCGCGGGTATTGAACCCGCGCTGAGGCAGCGTTGAAGCAGACCGCAACGGGCGTATACCGGATTCAGGAGTTTGCGACGCTCGCGGGCGTTACCGTCCGCGCGCTGCACCACTACGACCGGCTCGGGCTGCTGAAGCCCAGCGGCCGCTCCGACTCCGGCTATCGCCTGTATCGCGACCGTGACCTCGCGCGCCTCGAGCAGATCGTCGTCCTGAAGGTTCTCGGGCTGCCGCTGAAGCAGATCGGCCGGCTGCTGAAGCGGGAGTCGCCGCTCGTCGAGACGCTGCGGCGGCAGCAGACCGTGCTGTTCGAGAAACGCAGGCAGCTGGACGTCGCGATCGACGCGATCAAGCAGGCCGAGCAATCGCTACTGACGAGTCGCGAACCCGATTGGACGCTGTTCACGCACATCGTGAGGGAGATCGAAATGCAGAACAACACCGAGTGGTCGAAGAAGTACTACAGTCCCGAAGCGCAGGCGAAGGTCGAGGAGCGCAAGCACCGGTGGTCGCCGGAGCTGCAGGAGCGCGTCACGAAGGCGTGGAACACGCTGCTCGCGGACATCGAAGCCGCGCTCGGCGAAGATCCCACAAGTCCAACCGCGCAGGCGCTCGCCGCGCGCTGGCGAACGCTCGTCGAGGGCTTCACCGGCGGCGACCAGGAGATTCAGAAGGGCCTGAACAAAATGTGGGCTGACAAAGAAAACTGGCCCACGCA
>MNEX01000292.1:4553-8615 GCA_001917905.1 Acidobacteria bacterium 13_1_40CM_65_14 | reverse complement strand
ACCTGCGCCTTGTCCGACCCGCGCAGGTAGAGTCCCGAATCGGAATCCGGCACAGGAATCCGAATCTCGCGGCCGCTCGCATCCTTCTTATGTGTGCCGTCGAAGCGGATGATCGGCACCGACGGGTTGATGTACGGCGTGCTCTTGATCCGCCAGTCCACGCGCAGAACAAAATCGCGAAAGGCGCGCTCGCTGAAGAGACTCTTCTCGCCCATGGCTTCGCTCTCGGCGTCGTAGTCGATCACGCCGTCCACGACTCGCCAGTGGCCGTTATCGCCTGGGGGAATTTTCCAGCCGGCGAGATCGCGTCCGTTGAAGAGCGAGACGAAGCCGGCCGGCGCCTGCTGCGCGCGCGGCAGAGGCATGAACACCATCACGACGGCCACGACCAATGCGATGGACAGTTTTGCGTTCATAGTGCGGGCAGTTTAGGCTACTTCGCAGTGAAAAATGCAACCACGAAACCACGAAACCACGAAACCACGAAACCACGAAACACAAGACACGAAGAACCTCTAGTACAAGAAAGTCTTCTTCGTGCTTTCGTGCTTTCGTGCTTTCGTGGTTTCGTGTTCGCGTTTTAGCTTAGGAGCCTACGGGTTCAACAATGGATCGAAAGCTTGGCGTGGCCGTATGCGGCGCCGGATGGTGCGCCACGCAGCACATCGCGGCGTTTCAACGGAATCCGCACACCGACGTCCGGTGGATCGTCGTGCGTGACGCGGACCGTGCACGCGCGGCGCTGGCGAAGTCCGGGCTGTCGGTACCGGAAGCGCGGATCACCACTCACTACGACGAGGTGCTCGGAGCGTCCGACGTCGACATCATCGCGATCGCCACGCCCAACCACCTGCACGCTGACCAGGCGGTGGCCGCCGCGCAGGCGCGCAAACACTTCGTGCTCGAAAAACCGACCGGTCTCGACGAGGCGGAGCTCGTGCGCATTCGCGACGCCGTCCGGCAGTCGGGCGTGCGGACAATCGTGTCGTTCGTCCTCCGCTTCAACCCGTTTCTGAAATTTGCGCGATGGCTTCGCGCTGACGGCTGGCTCGGCGACATCCGATTCGCGCGCACGCAGTACCTGTCGAACGTCACCGACTGGTACTCCGGCTGGGACTGGGTCCGCACGCGCGAGAGCGGACGCAGCCATCTCCTCGCGGCCGGCTGTCACGCCCTCGATGCGCTTCGCTGGTGTTCGGGGCTCGAGCCGATCGCGGTCAGCGCACTGCACGCGCGCTTCACCGACGGCTACGAGTGGCCGACGTCGATCGTCGCCAACATGACGCTCGAGGGATCGGCGCTCGGCCACGTCACGAGCTCCACCGACTTCATGCTGCCGTACACGTTTCTCGTCGAGCTGATGGGTAGTCGCGCGACGCTGCGCCAGGATCTGATCCAGTGGCTCGACACGCCGGTGGACATCGAGAAGCTCGTGGCCGCGAATCCGTTCGCCGACGTGCAGCTCGCGGCCGCGACCGACTCCGCCGGCCGGCCGGCGATCCGCATCATCTGCACGATGCCGGAGTCGGCCGACGTCGTCCATCATCCGTTTCAGCCGTTGGACGACGAGCTGGTCACGTGCGTCCTCGAGGATCGCGAAACGTCGACGAGCGTCTTCGACGCGCAGAAGACGATGGAGGTCTGCCTCGCGGCGGATCGATCGGCGGAGCTCGGAGGCAAACCAGTCGCGCTGCCGCTCATCCCCGACTAATGGAACAGCGGCGGCCTCGTGTAGCGCGGGTTTCAAAATACCTCGCCACCACGGAGGACACGGAGGATAGGAGGTTCAAACCTGTTCAAAACGGAGTTTTTCCTCCGCGTCCTCCGTGTCCTCCGTGGTGGAGATCTTGATTTTGCAATGCGCTCTCTAAAGGGTGCGCTGCTTCCAATCCAAGGCATACACTATGTTCGACTCAGCGAGGACCCCATGAGCACCAGACGTTCTCGACGTGAATTCCTCAAGGCCGCCGCGGGCGCGACGGCGACGGGTCCGACGCTGCTGCGCGCGCAGACGCCGCCGACGCAGACCGTTCCGCCGAACGAGCGCATCCGGATCGCGACGTTCGGCATGGGCATCCGCGGGCAACAGGACACGCGCGCGGCGGTGCGCGCACCGGGCATCGAGCTGGCGGCCGTCGCCGACGTCTACGACGGCCGGCTGACGCTGTCGAAGGAGATCTGGGGCGATCGCGTGTTCACGACGCGCGATTACAGAGAAATCCTCGCGCGACGCGACATCGACGCCGTGATCATCGCGACGCCGGATCACTGGCACGCGCAGATGGCGATCGACGCGATGAAGGCGGGCAAGGACGTCTACGTCGAGAAGCCGATGGTGCAGGAGCTCGACGAAGGTCTGCGCGTGATCGACGCCGCGCGGCAGACGAATCGGATTCTGCAAGTCGGCAGCCAGCACACCAGCTCGATCGTGTATGCGAAGGCGAAAGAGTTGTTTCGCGCCGGCGCGATCGGCGAGCTGAATCTGGTCGAAGCGTGGATCAACCGCAACTCGGTGCTCGGCGCCTGGCAGTATTCGATTCCGCCCGACGCGTCGCGAGAGACGATCGACTGGGACCGTTTCATCGGCCGCGCGCCGAAGCGGCCGTTCGATCCGGTGCGCCTCTTCCGCTGGCGCAACTATCGCGACTACGGGACCGGCATTCCCGGCGATCTGTTCGTGCACCTCTTCACGGGCATCCATTTCGTGCTCGATGCGCTCGGACCCACGCGCGCGATCGCCATGGGCGGTCTGCGCCACTGGAACGACGGCCGCGACGTGCCGGACGTCATGCTCGCGATGTACGACTACCCGAAGACCGCGACGCATCCGGCGTTCACGTTGTCGCTGAAGGTGAACTTCGCCGAAGGAGCCGGCGACAATTCGACGTTCCGCTTCGTCGGGCCCGAAGGGGTCCTCACGATCGGCGACAACGCGGTGACTCTGGCGCGCCGGCCGCGCACCAAGGAGCCGGGCCACACCGCCGACACGTTCGCGAAAGCCACGCAGGAGGCGTTCGTCAAGGACTACCGCGCGAAATATCCGGATCGTCCGGAGCTTCGGCCGGGCAACGACGACGTGTACTCCGCGCCCGCGCGGTACAACTCCACCGAGGATCATTTTGAAACCTTCTTCAACGCGGTGCGCTCGCGGCGTCCGGTTGTTGAAAATGCCACGTTCGGACTCCGCGCCGCCGGCCCCGCGCTGCTGGCGAATCACAGCTTGTTCGAGGGCCGGCCGATCGGATGGAACGCGAACACGATGACGCGGACCTCCGTCGCGTCGCACGAATGACCATGCGCGCAGCAATCACCGCGATCATCGGAGTCGTGCTTTCCGCGGGTCTCACCGTGGCACAGAACAAGACGATGCCGTCCGGCGAATGGCGCTCGCTGTTCGATGGAACGACGACCAATGGCTGGCGCGGGTTTCGTCAGACAAAGATACCCGACGGCTGGAAAGCGATCGACGGCGCGCTCACCCGCGTCGCTGCCGCGACCGACATCGTCACCGTCGACGAGTTCGGCGATTTCGAGTTGACGATCGAGTGGAACCTGCCGCCGAAAGCCAACACCGGCATCTTCTACCGCGTCACCGAAGACGACGAGGTGATGTGGCACACGGCGCCGGAGTATCAAGTCATCGACAACGCCTATCCGGAGCCGCTCAAGAACGTCCAGCTGGCGGGCGCCAACTACGATCTGCATCCGCCGTCGCGCGATGCGACCAGGCCGATCGGTTCATGGAACCAGACGCGCATCCTCGTCAAAGGCAGCCACGTCGAGCATTGGTTGAACGGCGTGAAGGTCGTCGAGTACGAGTTGTGGAGCGACGACTGGGAACAGCGGGTGAAAGCGAGCAAGTTCAAGGACTACCCGCGCTACGCTCGCGCGGTGCGCGGCCACATCGGCTTGCAGGATCATGGCAACCGGGTCGCCTTCCGCAACATCAGGATTCGTGAAATTCGTTAACAGCCCGTGGTGAAAGTCTGGCGTCGCACCGAGACGGGCGAGGCGCCCCGACGACCACCCCAGCGCGGCTGCCGCGCTGGGGACCCCGGTATC
>MNEX01000292.1:0-4447 GCA_001917905.1 Acidobacteria bacterium 13_1_40CM_65_14 | reverse complement strand
TGAGCGCTGATACCTGCACGGTCGCCCTCGCCGGCGGATCGGTCGGGAAGACTTCGCGGTATACCGCGTTGAATTTCGCGAAGTCGTCGAAGCTCGTGATGTAGGCGGTCACGGTCGTCACGTCTTTGAAGTCCATCCCCGCCGTCCTCAGGACCTCGCGAATATTCGCCAGCGATTGACGCGTCTCGGCGTCGATGCCGCCGCCGACCAGCGCGTTCGTGATCGGATCGCGCCCAAGGTGGCCGGAGATGTACAACGTACTGCCGACGAGGATGCCCGGACTGAACGGAAGCCCGGTGTTCGGCGCCTTCTCGGGACGAATGACTCGGCGCGCGTTTCGTGACGGCTGCGCAAACACGTCGCGCTGTGACGCGACCGTCGCGACGATTCCGAGGATCAGACCTGCGACGACACACAAGCCGCGCGCGAAGATTCTCATGACGGCTCCTTAAACGGGCCGGAGGCGTAAACGATCCGGCCTCCGACCATCGTGAGCAGCGACTCGATGTCGCCCACCTCATCGACCGGCACAGTCAAGTAGTCCCTCGACAGCACGGCGAGGTCAGCAAGTTTACCCACGGTCAGCGAGCCGCGCGTGTCGTCGTCGTGGGCAAACCAGGCGCTGCCGAGCGTGTAGAGACGCAGCGCTTCTTCGCGCGTCGGTGTCTCCTCGGGTCCGCGCACGGCCGCACCGGCGATCGTCTTCCCATCCAGCAGCCATTTCAGCGCGGCAAACGGATTGTAAGACATCACGCGGTGCGCGTCGGTGCCGGCACCGATCGGAATGCCCATTCGCATCGCGCTCTTGATCGGCGGCATTCGACGGCCCGCGTCGACGCCAACGAGCTGCTGGACCTGCTCCCCGTTGAAGAACAGCGCATCCTGCATCGTCCAGCCGATGCCCAGCGTCTTCATGCGCTGGAGCGTCGGCACCGACGCGTCGTTGAGGTGGGCGATGGACCAGCGGAGCGGGCCGATCGGCATTTCGCGATTGACGCGCTCGAACACGTCGAGGAGATGGCCGACCGTCCTGTCATTGTTCCAGTGAACGGTGACAGTCATCCGCCGCTCGGCCGCCCACTTGACGACCTCGTAGAATTGCGCCGTGTCCGCCTCCGACGGGTTGTCGTTGTTGTACATGCCCGCCGTCACCGACTCGCCGATGCCGTTGAAGCGCAGCGAGTCGTCGCCGAATCCCATGGGCAGGAGTTGCACCAGGTTCTTGAAATCCTCGAGCTCCGCGCCCCGTCGCTGCGCGAACATGGAGTACACGACGCGGAGCGTGAGCGCGCGGTCCTGCCAGACTTTGAACAGCGGCAGATAGTCGGCCGGCGTCAGGTTGGCGCCGCCGGGATCGATCACACCGGTGAGCGCCAGGCGGTTCAGCTCGCGGAAGAATCGACGCGTGCCGTCGACCTTCTGCTCGAAGGTGGGCGTGGGCAACCGGGAAAAGAGCGCCGTGATGGTGGGCATGTCCCCGCTGATCCAGCCGGTCGGGTTGCCGCCGGCGTCGCGTTCGATCTTCCCGCGCGGCGGCACGTCGGCGTCGCTGCTGATGTCGAGCGCCTTGAAGCCGGCGGGTGTCAACAGCGCCGCACCGTACATCATTTGAATGTAAACGAGGCGATCGGGCGCGGCGGCGATCAGGTCGGCCTGCGTCGGCCGGCGTGCTTCCTTGAATTGGTGCTCGGTCCAACCGCCCGCGACGATGAGCCACGCGCCCGGTTTGTCGCCCGCCGCCTCGCGAATGCGCGCCATCGCCTCGGGGATCGAGCGCGCGCCGATCCAGCTCACTTCGGTGGCGTAGCTCAGGGCGGCTCGGATCGCGTGCATGTGAGAGTCGATCAGGCCTGGAATCACCGTGCGGCCGCCCACATCAATGACGCGCGTGTTTGGACCAGTCAGCCTGCGGATATCGGCCGCGCTGCCAACCGCAACAATGCGGCCATCGCGCACGGCGAGCGCCTGACCGACCGAGGACTGGCGATCAAGCGTCGCGATCTTGCCGTTGACCAGGACCGTCTCGGCGCTCTGGGCCCAGAGCGTGGCCGCGTGAGTGACGCTGAGGAAGACGACGAGGATCGGCGTTAAGGCTGTTTGCACACGAAGCTCGCCGCATCGTCTGTGTTCCCTGTTCCCTTGTACGTGGCCACTTGCGGATACGGACACAGCGGACGCGTGCGATCGACCTTTCCGTCGCGCACCCGCGACGCCGGAATCTGATCGGGCGCCCGACCGTGTTCCACCCACTGTTCGAGCGCGCTGACCATGTCGAAGCTGCTCGGCCCCTCACCGCCTCCGCAGTGGCCCATGCCAGGCACCATGAACAAGCGATACGAACCGTGAATCTTATCCGGGCCGCCAATCCTCTCAGAGACGCGCTTGTAGTACTGCACGCTGTTGCCCGGGGAGATCTGCGGGTCGCTCCAGCCGTGGTACTGCAGCAACTTCCCACCGCGGTCGAAGAACGGTTTCAGATTCGGATCCAGCGCGTTGACCGTGTCGGCGTCGATCTGTTCGGCACGCACGATATCGCGCTCGAAGTTGAACGTCCGGTAATCCCAATTCGGATCCGCGAACACGACGTACTTGAAGTGATCGGAGGAGATGCCAAGCGGTTGCGCACCGGCCCACGTGGCCCACCCGAGCTCGCTTCCCGGCTCGAGACCGGTGATCTCCCGCCCGGTCTTTGGATTGATCGCCGACGCGTAGATCGTCCGTGCCGTTTCCACTTGCGACCTCGTGAGACACGTCGAAGTGTCGGCGCTCTTGCACTCGAGCACCTTCGGATCGAATTTGCAGCCGCGTGGATTTTCGATCACGCCGTCCTTCACCCCGTCGAGTGCATCGCACGCGTCGAGGACCGCGGCGCGAACGACCGGATATTTCGCCGGCGGAATGTCGCTGGCCTCGTCCCTGTGGACAGCCTGCGCGACGCGCAGCGAAGCGGCCGCGCGACCCGTCCAGTCGGCGGCTGGCGCACCGGCGATGATGCCGTTGAAATCCTCAGGGAACCGTTGCGCCTCCTTCAGCCCCTGTTTGCCGCCTGCCGAACAGCCGTTCCAGTACGACAGCTTCGGCCCTTCGCCGTAGTAAGCAGCGATGATTGCCTTGGCCTTCACGGTCATCTCGTGTTCCGATCGATAGGCATAATCAATGAGCTTTTCCGGGTGCCCCAGCGCGAACCTTCCGCTGCCGCCGCTGTGCCCAGTGTCGGTGGAGCTCGTGGCATAGCCGCGACGGAGCGCCTCGCCCATGGCGGGATAACTGATGGAGCCGGCCCAACCGCCGTTGCCCACAGCCAGGAACTTTCCGTTCCAGCCGGCCGCCGGCATCCACACTTCAACTTTGATGTCCGAGTCGGTCGTCGGCGTGAGCGTTGCGGCGACGCGACAAAACGCCGGCAGATTCTTGTTCGTCTCGAATGCGCCCGCCGCGACCGACTGTGTCAACGAGATCGTGGTGGCAGGCAGCGCCAGCGAGGCGAGATCCTCGCATGAGCGACCTGCAGTGAATGCCGGAGAGTGACCCACGATGGCGAGCACCATCGCACAGCACGCCGCTCGAAGAACTCTCATCACGCCTCCTCTCTGGGAAACGCCACCGGAAGGCTCTCTCAATCGCGCGTATTCTCCCACGGAGGCGACAGACACGCGCGGCGGTGTTAGGCGGCAACCACGTACTCACTCTGGACGAGGCCGCTGGCGTACTGACGCGTCACGACGTGCTGGAGCGCGATATCGCGTTCCAGCGCGCCAAAGAGCGGGATCCCGGCACCGATCAGCACCGGAACGCGGGTGATAATGAGGCGCTGAATCAGCCCAGCCTGAAGAAACCGCTGAATTGTGATCCCGCCATCCACATAAATATGCTGGATGCCGCGGGCGGCAAGCTGCGACACGATGACGGCCGGAGCCCCCGACAGCCGCTCCACTACCGCGCCGAGCGGAGGCGCGGCGAGAGGGCGAGTGCTGAGCACGAACACCCGCTTCTCACCATAGGGCCACGTCTCAAAGGTCAAAACCGTCTCGAAAGTCTTGCGGCCTATGACCAACGCATCCACCGTCGTCATGAATTCGTCGTAGCCGTGGGGTTCGCCACCGCCTGGTGGCAGGAAGTCGAGATCGCCGTTGGCTCGAGCGATGAAGCCGTCGAGGCTGGTGCCAATAAAGACGGATGCCTTCACTGCAGAATCCTCATGTTGCCGCCTAAGCAGCGGATAGTGCGGGTCGCAGGCCAACATCTGAGCGCGCCGACGTCAGCGAAGCGGGAAGTCGGGCGAAGCGAGCCTTCCGCGGCGACTTCGTTCTGCGCGATCCCTGACGATGCAAATCAGCAATGGCCATGCTTGCGCGATCGACCGTGTGAACAAACGAGGAACCCGTAGTCGCCGCGGGAGCGAAAGGGCTTCGAGCGGAGGCCGACTTCCCGGCGCGCGAAGCTGGAG